>NZ_JBNCLV010000003.1:285201-565960 GCF_049844855.1 Tsukamurella sp. DT100 | reverse complement strand
CTACGCTGACCAGCAAGACGTGTGTGAGCTACCCGCCCACACGTAAACCACCGGCAGGAAAGCCGGGACGGTTCATGGTGGTTCCTTCGTGAGTCGGGTCCGTGCTGTCGATTGGTGACTGGCTCGAACGCCAGCTGTTTTCGTCGGACTTAGGCGCCGGTGCCGACGGGCATTGCGCCTGGGCCGTGCTCGGCGACGGTGGCGACCGCGCTTTCGATCGTGGGCCACCACTTGTTTTGGACGTCGATGACCTCGCCGTGCCCGGTCTGGGGGATTTCGATCAGCGCGGTGCTGCCACCCTTCCGGCGTAGCGCTTCCACATACTCGGTCGCTTCGCGGGGTGGTACGACAGTGTCGTTGGTGCCGGTGATCGCGACGACTGGAACTCTCGGATCCATTCGCTCGAGCGGATCTACCAACAGGTACCGATCAGGGAACTGCTCCGGCGTACCGCCCATCACCCGCAAGACGTGGTCGTTCTTCGTGAGGGACAGGCGCATGTCGAGAACGCCTGCGAGGGAGATCACCGCGTGAGGCCGGACCGCTGGCCTGGAGCCTGGTGCGCCGTCGGGGAGAGTGCCGCGGCCCGCCGTCCACGCAGCTAGCTGTCCGCCTGCAGAGTGCCCCACCACGGTAACGCGGCTCAGGTCGATTTCCGGCACCGAATTCTGAAGACGAGTAAGGTGATCGACGCCTGCAGCAAGATCAGTGAAGGTGACCGGCCAGCCGCCACCGTCACCCGCGCGGCGATAGTTCAGACTCCACACCACAAAGCCGCGAGCTACAAGCGCCTGCGCCGCAGGGCGGACGTACTCGGCAGTCGCGCCCTTGATCCAGCCGCCGCCGTGAATCAGGACAATCGTGGGCCTCGTTGCGTTAGCATCGTGTACGGGAGGCCGAAAAAGGAAGCCACTCAGCGTATCAGGATCAACGCCCGGAACGTTGAGATACTGATGAGTCGACACCATTAGCGGTTCCGCTGAGGAAGGCGGATCGTCGTCCGAAGCGCGGCCCAGGAACAATCCCACAGCCAGCAGCGATGCAAGAAGAACGACGACCGTCAAAGCGAGCGCCGCTCGTTTCCTCGTTGTAATCATCAGAGTCTCTCCGTGCGGCTCACTCCACGGCCGCATCATGACAGCGGGATGGTGCGCCGCGTGGCGCTGATAGGCAGCGGGGCGGCGATGCTTCGTTCGGAGGTCGAAGGTGAGCGCCGGGACTAGCTGTGCTCGAAGGTGTGCATATCCAGGTGCTCGTGCGACACGGTCTTACCGTCCGGCGCGTCGATCTCGAGGACTCCCCAGCGGATCACGTACGTGAATTTCTCATGCGTCGCAAGGTAGGTGTCACCACCATCTAGGCGGACATCACCGATCCACAACCAATTCTGTGTCCGCACCCCCTGCCCTATGTACTGGAGACGAGAACCGGTACGGCACACAACAATCTTCGACAGCGCCGACTCAGCCACGACCGCAGCAACTCCTGTCTCACACTTGGGCCCCCATCAGTAAAACCCGAAGCATTGTAGGGGGATACCGATGCCGCACCGACTCCCAGTGACGATCCTGCAATTAGCAAAGGCAGCAGAATCCAGGACACCTGACGTCGAACAAGCCTCACCTTAAAAGCCTCACTGATTGAATGGACTGACACCATGCTCCAGACCTATTTCGCCTCAGAGGTCGTGAACATGTCGACCCGAATCTCTATTCGGCCTAGTGGCGCGGTTGAAAATCGCTGGACGGTTCGTTGCGTCAAGCGATATGATCCACGTCACACGTCGCACCAGCCAACCGTTCAGACACTTGCAAGTCGCGCCACTAGCCTGTGAAGGTTGGGTTTCCTGGCTCGGGCACCCCTTCCGGTGCGGTCGTATCGACACCGGGGCCAGAGAACGTCGGGTTCCCAGGCTCCGGGACACCTTCGGGTGCCGTCGTCTGAGCACCAGGGCCAGAGAACGTCGGGCTCCCAGGCTCCGGGACACCCTGCGGCACCGTTGTTGTTACACCGGGACGCTGCACAGGCGGCTGCCCTGGATGCGTGGCGCTACCGTGAGGCGCAGTCGTCCTTGCCGAACCATGAGGAACGGAACCCGAGTGCGGAACATCCCCTCGCCCATTACTGCCGCTTCCACCACCTCTGCTAGTGCCGTTGGCATCCGTTGAGCCCGCAACCTCTGCCGAACTGATCGCCGGCGACACTGAACTCTGCGAAGCCGGTGACTCTTCAGACGAATTGCCACAAGACGTCGTTGCAATTGCGATTGATACGGCGGTGATTCCACTCCAGAGCCGTTGCGCGGATGAGTTTTTGAGCTGTGCAGTCGACGGCATACTAGTAATATTCAGGCACACCCGCGCATTTGTCAACATCTAGTTAGTTACGGGGCGGGGCTGAGAGTTGGGCAGACGTAGGCGACGTCTTGCCAGGTCGGCACGCAGGTCAGATCCATGCCCACAGCTGGTTCAGCGTGCTCGCGGTGAAGTCCCGACCGACCAGGTCAGGGTGCCGGCCCGTTCCGGCCGCCGGACCGGTGGTGCGGATCTTCGTCCCTCGCCGCCCCCTGGATCTGCTCAGCTCGCATCAGTCGAGCGACCTGATCCCAGCCGATCGCGAAGCCCACTCGTCGGGCGGCCTTCCAGAGCTCCATGGTGCGCTCCTCATTCTTGCTGTCAATCGATGGTCGTCTCCACACCAGAACCGCGACCGTGGCGGCGAGGACGATGGCAGTGAGGGCGAACGGGATGGGGTTCAGGCAGTCGACCAGCACCAGAATCCCGGTGAGCGGGACCGCGGTGTTCACCCGGGCGTCGCCGACCGGTCTGATCGCCAGCGCCCAGATGCCGAGGATGAACACAGCGATCGGGATCGTGTAGGCGAACGAGGCGAACGGCGGGTTGAGCGCGCTGTGTCCGGTCAGGACCTCAATCTCGACCTCGATGCCAGCAGAGAACGCGCCGGCGGCGGCGAAGATGAAGAAGTGCCCGTAGCCGTAGATCAGGGACCGGTAGGACTGGTTGATGGCGTGGTGGTGCGGGGGCCAGAAGTAGATCCACCACAGCGCTGCGGTCGCGATCAGGGCGAGGGCCGCGACCCCGATCAGCGAGCCGAGCTCCTCGCTGCTGCGCAAGGCCTCGATGATCGCGTTGGCCGAGCCCAGCAGGCTCTCGCCGAGCAGGATCAGGGTGAACAGCCCGTACCGCTCGGTGATGTGGTGTGGGTGCCAAGGCGTGCGCCCGAGCCGTTCGGCGCCGATAGGGATCGTGATCTCAGCGCCGATCATGATGAGCTGAGCGATCTGGAGCGCTGACGACGGGAGCAAGAGGGTCAGCAGCCAGAGCGCCTGCACGACGGCGATCCCGGCAGCGCAGGCACGGGCCGCGCGGCCGGCTTCTCCGCCGGATCGAGAGGCGCGCAGCCACTGCGCCACCAACGCCAGACGCATCACAACGTAGCCGATGATCAGCACGGTGAAGTGGTAGTGCTCGAACACCGACGAGATGCCCGCGGCGAAGACCAGGACGCCGCCCATCTGCACGATGGTGAGCAGTCGGTAGAGCCAGTCGTCGGTGTCGAAGGAGGTGGCGAACCACGTGAAGTTCATCCACACCCACCAGATCCCGAAGAACACGATCGCGTAGTCCACGATGCCGTGGCCGACGTGGCCCTCGGTCAGCGCATGGTGCAGCTGCACCGAGGCGATGCTGACAGCGATAACGAAGACCAGGTCGAAGAACAGCTCCAGGGTCCTGGCCACTCGGCCCCGCTCGCCCGGGTCGCGCGGCCGCATCGGGACCAGCCGAAAACGACTCAGTGCGCCATTCATCGCTTGGCACCCCTGCCGGCGCGGAGCATCAGACTCGACTGAAATGGCTTCAGGATCGCGATTCTCGTCAGTGTCACGGTCTCCTCCCGGGCGCGCGGCCACCAGGCGGGTCCGCCAAGGTCGTGATCGTCAAACTGTGCCTCCTTAGGCGGCGGTCATGCCGACGATGGACTTGATCTCCAGGTGCTCGCCGATGCCGAAGTCGGCCCACTCTCGGCCGTTGCCGGACTGCCTATAGCCGCCCCAGCCGGTGTTGAATTCGGAGTCGGCGTCATTGATCAGCGCGGAGCCGGTGCGCATCTGCTCCGCGGCCTCGCAGACCCGGACCGGGTCAGCGCTGGTAACGCATCCGCACAGCCCGAACGGGGAGTCGTTGGCGATGCGCACCGCTTCCTCGATCATGTCGTAGGCGACTACAGGCATGGCGGGACCGAAGATCTCATCGCGGGCGATGATCAGGTCGTTGGCGACGACGACGGTGGGCTTAGCGAAGTGCCCGTCCCGGAACTCGTCGGGGAGGTCGGGCTTGCGCATGCCGCCGACGACGAGACGAGCGCCTGCGTCGATGCCCTGGTGGATGTAGTCCTGGACGGTGCTCCACTGGTCGGCGGAGACCACCGGAACCAGGAAGGTGTCCTCGGCGCGAGGGTCGCCGCCCCTTAGGGCCTCGACACGGGTGGTGAGCAGATCCAGGAACTCCCCCTCGCTCTCGCGCCGCACGAGGGTGCGCGAGGCCGCACCACAGATCTGTCCGCTGCTGCCGATGGCGTAGAACATGGCAGTCGTGACGGCGATGTCCAGGTCGCCGTTGGGCAGGCACGATCTGGGCGGACTTGCCCCCGAGTTCGGTGACCGTCTCTGGGCAGTCGATACTGTGGCACCGGCGACCCCGTCGGCGAACGGGCCGGAGCCCGTAGAGGAGGCCACGTCAACGTCCGGGTGGGAGTTGAGGGTGTCGCCGACTGTGGACCGTTCAGTGACCGTCGTCGTGCTGAACGCGGGAAACGCCTTGCGCGCGGACCGACCGGGCGGCGTCCACCGTGCCGCCCAGGACGCCGCGGCCGCTCGGCTTGTCCGTGGCGGGATCGGTCGGGTTCCGGAGGGCTCCGTCGACCGGCTCAGTCCACTCGCCATCAATGTAACGATGCTGCGCCTCGAATATGATTGAGCTCCTATTGCAGAAGCGAATTCGGCGGATCGGGGAAGGAGCGTGGCCCGCAAGGCCAAGGGAAAGGAGCTCTTGATCTGGCCACGCTGGACTCGGCGCGCCAATGTCGACGGGCCGCGCTGACGCGCGTGATCGCCGGTGATTAGGCGATTTGGGGGGTGAACACACCCCGGAAGCGCATCTTGCCCGTCGAGAGCCGGTCGTAGGCCTCGGTGGCCTGATCGAGGGTGAAGGTTTCGGTAACCGGCTTGACCTTGCCCTTGCCGGCGAAGTCCAGTACCTCGCTCAGGTAGTGCTGGCCGCCGTGAGTGGACCCGATGACCTGCTGGCGCATCATGTGGAACGGCACACCTTCGGAGGAGATCTCGAACGGCTGGGGGAAGTCCAGCCCGCTCAGGATTGCCCGCCCTCTCGGCCGCAGACCGGCCATCGCCTCCTCCGCGGCGTCGAAGGCGTTCGTGGTGACCATCAGGACATCCGCCCCGCCGAGCTCGGCCAACTCCTGGCCGTTGGACGCCACATGGTCCGCGCCCAGCTGTCTGGCCAGGTCGTGCTTGTCGGGAGAGTGCGTGATCGCGATCGTCTCGAAGCCGGACGCCTTGGCCAGCTGGACCGCGACGTGGCCGAGCCCTCCGATGCCGATGATGGCGATCCGCTCGCCCGGCTGCAGGTTGGCATCGCGGATGCCGCTCCACGTGGTGTAGCCCGCGCACATCATCGGGGCCGCATCGACGTAGTCGAGCCCATCGGGCAGCAGCACCGTGCCCTCGGCCGCGATCGCGATGTACTCGGCATGGCCGCCCTGAGCAGCGAACCCGGTGGTGCGCGCATTCGGGCAGTTCATCGCGGTCTGTCCGGTCAGCGGCAGGGACTGGCGGCAGTAATCGCAACGCCCGCACGCCTGCTGCACCCAGGTGGTGCCGACCCGATCGCCAACCTCGTGGCCGCGCACGCCAGCACCGACCTCGACGATCTCCCCCACGACCTCGTGGCCCGGGGTCTGCGGGTAAATGTCTCCCCCAGCGCCCTGCGTCGCCCACACGTCGGTGTAGCACATCCCCGAGGCGTGCACTCTGACCAGCACCTGCCCCGGCTCAGCCGTGGGCGTCGGGACCTCCTGGACTTCCCAAGGCTTATTCGCGCCCGTCATAACGACAGCCTTCATGTCGCACCTCCTGTCTCTGGCCCGGCGTGCTGAGCCACCGAAGGTAACTAACTGGTTAGATTTAACGTACTCCGCGGCTCGCCGTCCGTCAACAACTAGGGCTGGTCGACTACCTGCTCGAGCATCCGCAGACGCTGCGCCTGACGGTCTGGGCACAGCTCGAACGATCCGACGTCGGGGCCGAAAAGATCGAGG
Source organism: Tsukamurella sp. DT100 (assembly GCF_049844855.1). Classification (NCBI taxonomy): domain Bacteria; kingdom Bacillati; phylum Actinomycetota; class Actinomycetes; order Mycobacteriales; family Tsukamurellaceae; genus Tsukamurella; species Tsukamurella sp. DT100. The sequence goes on along the minus strand of NZ_JBNCLV010000003.1, from coordinate 559,603 downwards.
AGTACCGCCCCACGGTCGCCGCGATCGCCGCCGCACAGAAAGCCGGCATCGTTAGCAACACTTGCGACGCCGCCGATCTACCCGCCTTCACCATCTCCAACACGACACCATGGGCGAACGCCTCGCCAGCTCTCCGAGGCCTCGCAGCCGAGCCCAACGGCTCGGACCAGCGCTTCGCCAGCCACCGGACAGCCCTCGTCGCAGCGGTGCGCGCGATCGCGGGGTGAGGGCCGCACAGGCTGGTCAGCACCCGGCCCCGATGAACTCGGGGGGGGGATGTTCGCCCTCGTCGGGAAATGCCGGGGACGACGGCGCGAACGCATGGATGCCGGCTCGGCGCTGTTGATTGGTCGCCGTTGCTTGGAGCGCCGAGCTGCACCCCCTGCATCCTGCATCCTGCATCCGCGCAAATGAATTGGTCGAACGCGAGGGTCGCTGCGTCTTCCAGCGAGGTGGTCCCCACGAACGTCCCTACGCCCTACGGCTCGAAGCAGGTCCTGCCGGGTACGCGGTAACCGGAGAAACTCCCCTGTCCGGATTTGGTTTTCGAGCTTCCTCCTCGCACCTCACGATCATCAGACCTTGACATCGAACGTGACACACGACACACTTCCTCGTACCGCTCATTGGTATGCCATACCGACTAGCGGACCGGAGAGTAGTTATGGCTCAGAAAGGCAACTACCAAGTGACCACAGCAGCCCAGGACACGACCACGTCCTAACGAGTGCACTCGCGAGGCTCGCGGTGCGCGGCTCGTGCGCAACGATCGGCATGAGCCAGGGCTGGGGCTCGAATCCCGTCGAGATCGACCTGACGGACGTGCTGCTGCGCGGAATCACCCTGCAGGGCGTGCTGGAGGGCGATTCGCTTCCCCAGGAGTTCATCCCCGAGCTCATCTCCTACGTCGCCGACGGCCGATTCCCCATCGACCGGCTGGTCACCGAGTCCCCATCGACCGGATCGGCGATGCAATCAGGGCCATGAAGGCCGGCGACGTGATTAAGCCGGTCCTGACCTTCGCCTGAGCTCGGCACACCGGTTGCACCTGACGGGCACACAGACCGTGGCTTCGTGCCACAGAACAGATTCACCGTGAGAGGAAGTTACGAGTATGTACGACTACATCGTTGCTGGAGCAGGCTCGGCCGGCTGTCTCGTCGCCAACCGGCTCAGCGAGAAGCACCGGGTCCTGCTGATCGAGGCCGGCGGCCCCGATGACAACCAGTGGGTGGAGATCCCCTTGGGGATGCAGCGTCTCGTCGGCGACCCCGAGGCCGTGTGGCCCGACCGCACGAAGCCCGCCGAGGAGATCGCCGGCCGCTCGATCCCCCTGGTGCAGGGCCGGATCATGGGCGGCTCGAGTTCCGTGAACGGCATGATGTACGTTCGCGGCCAGCGTGAGGACTACAACGGTTGGGCCGAGGCCGCCGGCGATTCCAGCTGGACCTGGGACGAGGTGCTTCCGTACTTCCGCAAGCAGACCGCGTACGTCGACGGCGATCCCACGTACTTCGGCACCGACGGTGAGCTCAAGCTGACCTCGCTGACCACGATGCACCCCACCACGGGCGCCTACATCGAGGCGGCCCAGGAGGCCGGGTTCCCCCTCAACAAGAACCAGAACAGCGGTGATCAGGTGGGCGTCGCGGTGGTGATGGGCAACATCTACAACGGCCGCCGCCAGTCGTCGGCGGTTGCCTTCATCGATCCCATCCGCGACCGCGACTCGCTCGACGTGCTGACGAACGTCACCGTCTCCCGCGTGGTCATCGACGGTGGTGTCGCGGTGGGCGTCGAGGTGATCGAGGACGGAGCCAAGCGCGAGATCCGCGCAGCCAAGGAGGTCGTGCTCTCCGCCGGCGCGATCGGCAGCGCGACGATCCTGCAGCTGTCGGGGATCGGCGACGCGGAGCACCTCAGATCACTCGGCATCCCCGTGGTGGCCGACGTACCCGGCGTCGGGAAGAACCTGCAGGATCACCTTTTTGGACACGTCAAGTTCAAGCTGCGCAACGACGACGACAGCATCAACGAGACGCTGGGCGACGAGGCCCGGCTCGCCGAGGCCCTCGAGGAGTGGCGCGAGCACGGCACCGGCGCCCTGAGCAGCACCTCGTCGCAGTCGCTCATCTTCTTCGCCGCCGACCCGGACCAGACTAACCCCGACGTCCAACTGGCGATGCGCCCGTACTCGTTCGGCATCTCCAAGGAGGGCGTGCTCGGCATCGACCCCTACCCGGGCATGATGATCTCGTCCATCGCAGCGCGCCCGTTCAGCCGGGGCATCACGCGCATCGTCTCCACCGATCCGACGATGCGCCCCCTGATCGACCCTGGCTACCTCACCGACGAGCGCGACATCGACCTCCTGTCTGCGGGTATCGCCAAGGTCCGCTCGATCGCGGCGCAGCCGGCGCTCGCCTGGCACATCGACACCGAGCTCGAGCCCGGCCCCGACGTCGCCACCCGCGAGCAGATGACCGACTACCTCCGGCGCACGGTATCCACCGTGTACCACCCGGTGGGAACGTGCCGCATGGGCACCGGCGATGACGCCGTCGTCGACGCGCAGCTGCGCGTGCGCGGTGTCCGCGGCCTGCGCGTGATCGATGCGTCGATCATGCCCACCATCACCTCCGGCAACACGAACGCCCCAACCTATCTCATCGCTGAGAAGGGCGCGGCGATGCTACTCGACGACCAGCGCGACTCCCGCAGCGCCAAGGCCGCCGGCGCGTAACGACAACTCCTGAACGCAAGGAACTCCATGACCATCACTGTTGGATCCATCACCGTCGACCCCATCTACGAGCAGCCTCTGGACGCCGTCGCCGTCGTCGTCCCGGATGCCCAGGCCGCCGCCCTGAAGCAGATTCCGTGGCTGGCGCCACCGTTCATCGACGCCGAGGGCAACCCCCAAGGAGTCGTTCAGGCGTTCCTCGTACGCACCGGAGACACAGTCGTTCTGATCGATCCCGCTGTGGGCGACGACAAGGACATCTCCGTGGTACCCGAGTGGAACCACAACACCACCGGGTTCCTCTACCGCCTCGCCGGCGCGGGCGTCCAACCTGAGGATATCGACATCGTCGTGTCCACCCACCTGCACCTCGACCACGTCGGATGGGCCACCCAGCTGACGGAGAACGGTTGGAAGCCGACGTTTCCGAACGCCCGGTATCTCTTCATGGGCGTCGAGTTCCGACACTGGGAGAATGAGAGCAAGCAGGCGGTGGTTCACCCGGCTGCGGACGCGCCTGAGCTCGACCACGTGCTGGCCCTATTCCAGGAGACGCAGATCAGCACGTTCGAGCAATCGGTGCGCCCAGTGCAGGAGGCCGGCCAGATCGACCTGATCGACGAGTACGGCGAGATCGCGCCCGGCATCACCCTGGTCTCGACCCCGGGACACACCCCGGCGCACACGAGCGTGAGTATCCGCTCCGGCGACGACCACCTCTTCCTCACCGGCGATGCCTTCCACCATCCCGGCCAGGTCGCACATCCCGAATGGGCCGCGCTCAGCGACGTCGACGGCGACCAGAGCACCGCGACCCGTCGTCGGATCCTCGCCGAGCTCGCTGACACCCCGACGATCGTGTTGGGCAATCACTTCGCGCAGCCGTCGATGGGGCGCATCGTCTCCGACGGAACGGGCGGGTACATCTTCGACTCGTCGGGCCTCGAAGCCTGACGGTGCGCGCGTTCTCGCGCGGGAGCCGGGTTCGGTGAGGGAGCCCGGGTCCCGCGGGAGCAACATGAAAGGGGGCGGCGGGCGCGGGGTGGGGGGGGGGGGGGGCCGGTGTTTGGGGGGCGGGGGGGGTGCGGGGGGAGCGGGGTGCGGTGGGGCCCCCGGGGCCCCGCGCCACCAAAATCAAGGGGGGCGCCGCCCGGGTTATCCGGTTGGGGCCGCCCCCTTTATTCGTTCACTGGATGCGTCAGCCCTGCGCTTCTGCCGACACCTCGGCCCACTGCTGCCACGTGTTGATCCGGTCCGCATACACGGCCGGGACGATCTGCAGCGGGTCGGAGCCGAAGAAGACGCGCAGTGGCGGGTTCTCGGCGTCAACGATCTTGAGCAGGGCACCGCCTACGGCTGCGGGGTTTCCCGGGACCGTGTTCGCCGACGCCTCAGCGAACACTGCGCGCACACCGTCGTACGCGTCGATCGGCGTCGCCTGCACCGCGGAGCTGCCGGCCCAGTCGGTGGCGAACAGTGCGGGCTCGACGAGCGTGACCTTGATGCCGAAGCCTGCGACCTCCTGAGCGAGGCTGTCGGTGAGGCCCTCGACCGCCCACTTCGACGCGTGATACCCGCCCCCAGAGTCGGGAACGTGACTAGACCACCGATCGTGGAGACCTGGACGATGTGCCCGCTCTGCTGAGCGCGCATGATCGGCAGCGCAGCCTGCGTAACCCACAGCACACCGAAGAGGTTGGTCTCGACCTGATCCCTGATCTCGGTCTCGCTCAGCTCCTCGACGGTGCCGAATAGCCCGTACCCTGCGTTGTTGACGACGACATCGAGCCGGCCGAAGTGCTCGTGCGCCGACTTGACTGCGGCGAAGGCCGCTTCCCGGTCGGTGACGTCGAGCTGAAGCGGCAGAACCGCATCGCCGAACCTATCGACCAGATCACTGAGCGAATCGAGGTTGCGGGCCGTCGCGGCCACCTTGTCGCCGCGCGACAGCGCGGCCTCTGCGAAGCTCCTGCCGAACCCCCGCGACGTACCCGTGATGAACCAAACCTTGGACATAGATCTCCTGATTGCTAAGAATTGTCGAGCGGCTCTCGCCGCCCGTCTTCTTGCTCGCGCTACTTGCGGCCGACCCGCCCGCGGATGTCCTCGGCCTGGATGTCGACGGTCTGCGGGCCATTGCCGGTGACGAGCCCCAGCTCGGGGTTCGGCAGCAGCATCAGGGAGGTCGGAACACTCGCGGTGAGCACGGCAAAGCCGGCCTCGCGCAAGTCCCTCGTCGACGAGTATCCCAGACGAGTGACCTTGCCTGGGTTGTTGACGTACCCGTAGTCGAGCATGCCGGTCTCGCCGGTACGGCCGACGGTGGTCGCTCGGCCGCGAGGAACGGATTGTCCTTGACCTCGTACCCCCTTGACCTCGTACACCCCCCTTCTCGTCGACGCGGTAGTTGGTCGAGGTCAGCCCGATCGGGGCGTGACAGATCAGCGGGATGTAGACGTCATTCTCCCGGGCAAAGTGCAGGACCTCACCCAGCTGCGGATTGTATGGTTGTGGCTCGTCACCGTCGACGGGCCTCTCGCGGAGTTGGTCGACGACACCCCGGGCACGACGGCAGATCATTTCTCTAGGCGGTATGCTGTATCATTAGACGGTACCAACAAAGGGCCGTCTCGGCATGTGCTCCTGCAACGTCGCCCTGAGCGCATGTTCTCTTGCCCGTCGCCCGCAGCGATCGTCACAACGTTGAGGAGGCGAATCGCGGTCGCCGCTTCTCGAGGAACGCTGCGACCCCCTCGGCCCCGTCCGGCTCCACGATCGCTGCCGCAATGTTCTTCGCCTCGTCGTCGAGACGCCGGGCGAGGGCGTCGACGTCCGCTCCTGTGATCAGACGCTTGGTCCGACCCAGTCCGGCCGGCGATCCGTGGCGCAACGCGTCGATCACGGCGTCCGCCTCCGCTGCGAGCTGCTCCGCGGGAACTGCCCGGCTGACGAGACCGCACCGTGCGGCATCGGCGCCCGACATCGAGCGGTTGGTCAGTGTGAGGTCGAGGGCGATCGCGGCACCGGCGCGAGCAGTCAAGAACCACGTCGCTCCACAATCGGGGCTGAGGCCTGCCGCGGTGTACGCGGATTTCAGCATGGCATCCGAGGCCATCAGCACAATGTCCGCGCACAACGCCACACCGATGCCGCCGCCGGCGATCGTGCCGTGCACGACCGATACCACCGGGATCGACGACCCGGCCAGCGTCAGAATGCCGCAGTGCATCCCTCCCGCGATCTCGGCCACCAGGGTGCCACGGTCATTCGAGTCGGCGAAGGCGCGTAGATCCCCTCCGACACAGAAGGCCTTTCCCTCTGCGTCGAGCACCACGACTCGCACGGACGAGTCCTCTACCGCGGCTGCCGCTGCGGCCGCGAACGCGGTGGCCATATCCGAGTCGAGCCCGTTTCCCGCTCCACGGATCAGTGTGATCCTGGCGACCGAGTCCTCGATGGTCAGGCGTACCCGGTTCAGCCAACTCTGGACTGTCATGAATCCCGCTGTTCAGTCGTGGTGCTACTGCCGGCCTGACATGCCGGTGGTCGAGTTGATGTCGCTGAGCGTTCTACCGAGGGTTCGTTCTCCGAACAACTGCATCACCAGACCCGCGCAGAACACTGCGCCGGCGAGGTAGAGGAACACCGCCGTGAAGCCGAAGCTCGACAAGATCGCCGCGATGAGGAAGCTGGTTCCGAACACCGCGAGACGGCCGATTCCGTTGCACAGGCCGGCGCCGAGACCACGTAGGCCCGTGGGGAAGATCTCGGGGAGGTAGGTGTACATGATCGGCGTCGCGCTCTGCAGGAGCATGGTCACGAGCGTGCCGCTGGCAACGAGGATCAGGTTGCTCCCGGTGAAGCCGAAGACGAGCATGAGGACCGCAACTGCGGAGTAGACGAGGAACACGGCTGTCCGTCGCTCGATCCGGTCGATGAACAACACCGTGAGCATCGCCCCCGGAACGGTGGCGAGCGACATGACGGACGTGTAGGTCAGACTCTCCTTCGTGGTGAATCCGTGCTCCGTGAGCAGAGTGGGGACCCAGGAGTTGTAGCCGTAGAAGCCCGACAGGGCCAGCGCCATGGTTGCCGCAAGCACGACGGTGCGCCGTCGGTACGCGCCGCGGAAGAGGTCGCGAACGTGTCCGGTAACCACGATCGGCAGCGCCTCGGGGGCCGGCAGCTCGCCGCCGAGCTTCTCTTTCGCTTCACGCTCGAGACCTGTGACGATCGCATCGGCAGTCGTGATATCGCCGTTCTCCGCAAGCCAGCGAGCAGACTCGGGAAGGTAGCGGGCGACGATCAGAATGAGCGGGATCCCGGCCGAACCGAGGACGAAGATCCATCGCCACATGCCGGGCCCCAGCGGAACGATCGATCGTGCCGCCCAGGCCATGATGGGGATGCCGGTGAGGCTGATAACGACGATCCACGTCTGTGCTCTGCCCCGATAGGTCTGCGGGAACATCTCGGAGACGTAGGTCAGCACGATCACGGTGAGGGCGGCGAGCCCGACTCCCGTCAGCACGCGATAGATCGCGAGATCTATGGGTCCGAAGGAGAATGCCGACAGCAGGGAGAACACGGAGAAGATCGCCGTCGCACCCATGATCGCCCGCTTCCGGCCGACCCGGTCTGCGGCGCGGCCGCCGATCACCGATCCGACGAACATTCCGAGGAACGACGCGGCGGTGATGGTTCCGATGTTTCCTACCGAGAGACCCCAGTCCTTCCGGATTCCGGGTGCCGCGTATGCGAAGGTGTTCAGGTCTGCCATGTCCACCACGAGCAGCGCGGCGAGCACGGCGAGCCATCTCCGGTGAGTTCGGGTCATGGCGGGTATCCGGTTGAGTCTGCCGCTGATCAGCTCAGGACCGAGGTGGGTTTCGACGTTCACTGCTCCTCCTCTTGTTTCGCTGCTCGGCACGCTGTACCGTTCAGCGGTGTGGCGCCAATCACAGCGCATCGGAGCGCGGGCGTCAAGTCCCCGATACGAAATCCACGAGGTTTACGCAATGACACTGGCAGACAAGTCCATTGACATTCAGATCGCAGGTGCGGCAGCCGACCTGCGTCTCGAACACGTTCCGCACGATGTTCAGCAGGCAGCGATCGACTGCATCGTCGACACGGTCGCCGTAACCCTCGCGGGAGCCGACGATCCTGTCGCCCGAGCTGTTACGGCAGCATCGGCATCGACCGGAACCGCCATGATGATTGGCAGAGCCGCGACCGCGAACCCACCGGACTCCGCGCTAGTCAACGGGATCGCCGCGCATGTCCTCGACTTCGACGATTGGCTTCCCGCGGCGCGCATACACCCATCCGCTGCCCTCACCGCGGCTGTGCTTGCTGCTGCCCAGGGGCAAGCGGCACCGGTATCAGGACAGCGACTGGTCGCGGCATATGTTGCGGGATTTGAGGTTCAAGCGCGCATTGGTGCCGCGCTCGGATCCTCACACTACGAAGCGGGATTCCACCCCACAGCGACGATCGGTGTCTTCGGTGCCGCCGCTGCCGCCGCTCATGTCTCCGGCGCTTCAGCCGTGGAGATGGCCGACGCGCTGGGACTTGCCGCCACGAGTGCGGCGGGGCTTCGAGCTGCCTTCGGCACCGCTGGAAAGTCCATCCAGGTCGGGAACGCCGCTCGGAACGGCGTTGTCGCCGCGCAACTGGCCCGTGCTGGGCTCTCGCGACTGCCCATCCCCGTTCTCGATGACCGTGGGTTCGCCGCGAGTCATGGGCACGTCGTCGACCACTCGATCGCGACGGAGCCGTTCGAATCGCATTGGTATCTGAACGAAGTCGCGGTGAAGGAGCATGCTTCCTGTTTCGGAACTCACGCACCGATCGATGCAGTCCTGTCCCTCCGCGAGCACCTTCCGATCGATCGGATCACCGCTATCGATGTCACCGTCTCCGAGGTCATGCGTACAGTGTGCGCAATTCCCGTCCCGATGACTGCGCTCGAGGGGAAGTTCAGCCTGGCGTTCACAACCGCACTCGCTGTCGTCCGCGGGCACTGCCACGTTGCGGACTTCACGAACGAGGCAGTCCGGGCGCCGGAGCTCGGTGAAGTGAGCCGGAAGGTACGCCTCCATTTCGATGACGACGTGCCACCACAGTGGGCACGAGTGCAGGTAACACTCGACGACGGACAGGTCTTTCAGGCCGAACACGACTCGGCCCGCCCGATGACCGCACTTCGCCGACGGCAGGTGGCTCGCCACAAGCTCACAACTCTCGCGTCGGCCAGCTTTGGACAATCCCGAGCCCGGGAAATTCTCGCGGAGATCGAGGGGCTGCTCACCGATCGCTCGGTCTCCGACCTGGCCCGGGTGCTCACCCTCGACGGGCCGTCCACGTGACAACGCCAGGCGAGGTCATCGAACACGTTCAGTCTCGGCCTCACCGCGCAACGACCGCTACGGGTGCTGCCCTCGATCGCGTCATCTCCCCACGCCACACCGGCGGCCACGGCGCAGACTGCAGCCCGATCCGGACCGTCAGAGCCCCATGCCCTTGGCGATGATGGTCTTCATCACCTCGGACGTGCCGCCGTAGATCCGGTTGACGCGGTTGTCCGCGTACAGGCGGGCGATCGGGTACTCGTTGATGTAGCCGTAGCCGCCGTGCAGCTGCAGGCAGCGGTCGATCACATCGGAGGCCGCCTCGGTGCAGAACAGCTTGAGCGAGGCCGCATCCGCTGCGGTCAGCTGGCCCGCGTCGTGCAGCTCGAGGCCGCGGTCGACGCTCGACTCCATGGCGTCGACCTTCGCCTTGCACGCCGCGAGTTCGAACTTGCTGTTCTGGAACGAGGCGACGGTCTTGCCGAAGATGGTGCGGTCCTGGGTGTAGGCCTGCGCGAAGCGGACCGCGGCGGCGGCCTGCGAGTACGCGCCGACGGCGATCGACAGGCGCTCCTGGGGCAGGTTCTGGCCGAGGTAGCTGAACCCCTTGTTCTCCTCGCCGAGCAGATCTTCGGCGGGCACCTTGACGTCGGTGAAGGAGAGCTCGGCGGTGTCCGAGGTGCGCAGGCCGATCTTGTCGAGCTTGCGGCCGACCGAGTACCCCTCGAGCGTGGTGTCGACGACGAACAGGGAGATGCCGTGGCGGCGGTCCTCGGGGGTCGACGGGGCGGTGCGTGCGCAGACGATCACGCGGTCGGCGTTGACGCCGCCCGTGATGAAGGTCTTGGCGCCGTTGAGCACATAGTGGCTGCCGTCCTCGGAGCGCTTCGCGGTGGTCTTCATCCCGGCGAGGTCGGAGCCGGTACCGGGCTCGGTCATCGCGATGGCGAACATCATCTCGCCCGCGGCCATCCCGGGCAGCCAGCGCTGCTTCTGCTCGTCGGTGCCCAGGCTGGTGAGGTAGGGCAGGCACAGCGCGATGTGCACGCTCGAGCCGCCGAACGAGACGCCCGCGCGGCCCAGCTCCTCGCTGATGACGGCCTGGTACTTGAACGACTCGATGCCGGCGCCGCCGTACTCCTCGGGCACCTCGATGCCGAAGACGCCCAGCTCGCCGAGCTTGGGGTAGAAGTCCTTGGGCACGATGCCGTTCGCGTACCACTCGTCGTAGTGCGGAACGACCTCCGCCTCGATGAACGCGCGGAGGGTCTCGCGGAAGGCTTCGTGGTCGGCGGTGTAGACGGTACGACGCATGGCTATCTCCTTGGTGGGCGCTGCGAACGACTACGGCTGCAGAGCAGGACTGTGACGTGGGGGTCGAACGCGCGCTCGCGTCCTTCTCGACCAGGCGCCGAACCGATCTTTCGGTTCGGCGCCTGTCTTTTTCGTGGTGCGACTACAGACCTGGACTCGCTCGAGGTGATCGACGTGGGCCTGTGATCATTCCCCGGATCTGCGGCCCGTGCTCGTTAAGCAGGGGGGCTCGCGTGGTCGGCACCGCCGGCGTGCGTGAGAACTTGATCGGTTGGCCGGCGACGGTGACCACCTTGCTGCTACCCGGGTGCTCTAGTCGCACGGCCATGCCACGCGCTTCCACGTGCGGATCCTCGAGGATCTCCTTCGCATCGCGGACAGCACCAACTGGCACCTTGCCACCGAGCGCGTCCAGAATCTCGTCGGTCGTCCGCATGGAGGTCCACTCCGCGAGCGCACCGAAGACATCTTCGCGGCGGGCGACCCGGGACTCATTGGTCTGCAACCCTGGGTCGGCTGCCAAGTCGTCGCGACCGATCAACTCGCACAGCAGCTTCCACCGGTTGTTGTTGGGGGCCGCGATCGCGACCCAACCATCAACTGCCGGCACGATGTCGAAGGGGCTCAGGAGTGGATGCCGGTTCCCTTCGGGGCGTGGGATCGTGCCGTCGTAGGAGTACTGGTAGACGATGCGCTCGCAGAGGGAGAGCACAGCGTCGTACATCGCTACGTCGACGAACTGGCCGACTCCGCTGCCGCGCGTCTCGTACAGCGCGGAGACCACACCGAGGGAGAGCAGCGTGCCGGGGAAGATGTCGCCCACTCCCGGCCCGACCTTGATCGGTGTGCCATCGGGCAGGCCGGTGATCCCCATCAGGCCCGCCATCGCTTGGACGACGATGTCGAAGGCCGGCCACTCCTGGTACGGGCTGGTGCCGCTGCGCGCGTCACCGAACCCTCGCAACGCTGCGTACACCAGCTTCGGGTTGATCTCCGCCAGCGTCTCGTACGACAAGCCCAGCCTGTCCATGACGCCTGGCGTGAAGTTCTCCACCAGCACATCGGACTCGGCCACCAGCTTCGTGAACACGGCGATATCGGCGGGGTCCTTGAGGTTGAGCACGATGCTGCGCTTACCTCGGTTGACGCTCTGGAAGTAGCCGCCGAAGTCCTTGGCCTCGACGTCTGGCAGGTACGGGCCCGACGTGCGGGACAGATCGCCCGACGGTGACTCGACCTTGAGGACGTCCGCCCCCAGGTCGGCGAGCAACATCGTGCAGTACGGCCCTGCGAGCGCGTGCGTCATGTCGAGCACTTTCACTCCGGCCAGCGGCCCACTCATAGCTGCACCACCACGCACTTGGTCTCCGTGTAGTGGCGGAGAGCTTCGATGCCCTTTTCGCGGCCGTAGCCGCTGTTCTTGTTGCCGCCGAAGGGCGTTTCGATGGCCGCGGCCATCCAGGTGTTCACGTACACCTGGCCGGCATCGAGCTGGTCGGCCATGCGCAGCGCACGGGAGACGTTCTGCGTCCACACGCCGGACGCGAGGCCGTAGTCGGAGTCGTTGGCGATGGCGATGGCCTCCTCCTCCGTGTCGAACGGGATGACGGCGAGAACAGGTCCGAAGACCTCCTCCTGTGCGATTCGCATGGAGTTGTCGACGCCGGTGTAGATGGTCGGTGCGACGTAGTACCCGCCGCTGCCGGAGGAGACGGGTTCGCCACCGATGGCCGCGACAGCACCGTCGTCCTTGGCAACGTCGAAGTACTCCATGACTTTGTCGTACTGGGCTGCGGTCGTGACGGGGCCGAGCCGTCCGCCTTCGGTCAGCTCGCGGCACGCGAGGACAAGGCGCTTCACGAGTTCGTCGTGGATGGAGCGCTCGACGAGCAAACGCGTCCCGGCGGAGCAGACCTGCCCGGTGTTGAGGGCGAAGGCGTTGAGCGAGCCTGCAACCGCCTTGTCGAGGTCGGCGTCGGCGAAGACCACGTTCGCGGACTTGCCGCCGAGTTCGAGGGTCAGCGGGATAATCCGATCGGCGGCGATGTGGCCGATCTCGCGGCCCGCGCGCACCGAACCGGTGAAGGCCACCTTGCGCACGGCCGCGTTCTTGAGCATCGGCGCGCCAATGTCGAGGCCGGTGCCGGTGATCACGTTGAAGACACCGTCCGGGAAGCCCACTTGGGTGGCCAGTTCGGCAAGGCGGATCGCCGAGCTCGAGGTGAACTCGGACGGCTTGAGCACGACGGTGTTGCCGGCCGCGAGCGCAGGGGCCACGCCTCGGGCCGCCTGGTTGAGCGGCGCGTTCCACGGGGTGATGACGCCGACCACACCGAAGGGCTCGCGGCGGGTGAAGCAGTGATGGTCCGGGCCGAGGTCGATCGTCTCGCCCTCGAACAGGTTCACCAGCCCGCCGTAGAACTCGAAGTAGCCCGCGGCGCCCTGAATCTCCATAGGAGCTTGCCAGGTGGGCTTGCCGGTTTCGGAGCGCTCGCGGTTCACGAGCTCGACCTGGTCGTCGAGGATCGCCTGCGCGAGGCGCAGGAGCAGCCGCCCCCGCTCGATCGGCTTCTGACGACGCCACGCGGACTGGGCAGCGACGGCGGCGGCGACGGCGGCTTCCGCGTCGGCGGCGTTACCCGCCGCGACCTTCGTGGTGGGTTGCCCGTCGAGCGGGCTGTCCACCGTCAAGTACTCGCCGCCGGACGGGGGCGTGCTGCGTCCCGAGATCCAATGTTCAAGCTGTAACACCATGATTGGCTCCTATGGAGTGTTCCAGTCGCGGATGAGCGATCAGGCCTCGGGGACGAACTTCGTAGTCCGCGCCATGTTGAGCGTGCGGCCGCGCTCCGCGGTCACCAACGCGAGCTTGCGGCTGGCCTCGTCGATCATTTCGTCGCCGAGCATGACGGCGCCGCGGCCGCCGCCGTCGGCGGAGGTGTAGTGCGCGTATGCCTCGAGGATCAGCTCGGCCTTGTCGTAGTCTGCCTGGGCCGGGGCGAAGACCTCGTTGGCGGTCTCCAGCTGGGCTGGGTGCAGGACCCACTTGCCGTCGTAGCCGTACGCGGCGGCGCGCTCGGCGGCGGCGCGGTAGCCCTCGGTGTCCTTGATGATGGCGTAGGGGCCGTCGATCGCCTGGAGACCGTACTTGCGGGCGGTCATCGCGATCGTCATGAGGACGGTGTCGAACGGGTCGAAGCCGGTGGCGCCGGGGGCGCCGATGGTCAGCGCCGGCATCTTCATGGCGGCCATGAAGTCACCCGGGCCGAAGATGAGGGTCTCGGTGCGCGCGGTCGCTGCGGCGATCGCATCGATCTCGCTCAGGCCTGCGGGGCCTTCGATCTGGGCCTCGATGCCGATGGTGCCCTCCTCGATGCCGAGCTCGCGCTCGAGCTGCGAGAGGAGGATGTCGAGCCAGTTGATGTGTGCGACCTTCTCGACCTTCGGGAGCATGATGCAGTCGAGATTGCGGCCGGCGCCACGGACGATGGTGAGGACATCCTCGTGGGCCCACTCGGTATCCGCGTCATTGACGCGTACGACGCGGGTCTTGCCCGACCAGTCGCCGTGGTTGAGGGCGTCGACGATGGTGGCGCGTGCGGCGGGTTTGGCGACGGGGGCGACCGAGTCCTCGAGGTCGAGGAAGATCTGGTCGGCGGGCAGGGTCTGCGCCTTGGTGATCATCTTCTCGCTGCTCCCAGGGACGGCCATGCAGGAGCGACGGGGACGCAGGGGGCGAGTGCGGGTCATCTATTTCTCAATTCCGTTGGGTGTGAAGTGTTGAATCTGGCTTCGGCCCGGTTGGCCGAGCTCTGAGATCAGGGGCGGTGCTTGAGTTGCACGCGGCGCGTGACCTGGACGACCAGATCGCCGCGCTGATTGACGCCGATGTGCCGGAAGGTGACGACGCCATCCGCGGCGACGTCGAGCACCTCTGTGGCGGCGCCGATGGTGTCACCGCGCTTGACTGGGGCGGGGAACTTGATGTCGGTCATGCCCACCTCGCGAATGGCCTGGCCGCTAGTGTCCTGCGTCGCCAGGCCGATGGTGAGCGAAAGCGACATGCCGCCGAAGTTGATCCGCTCGCCGAACTCGCTGTCCGCCATCGCGCCGTCGCTGAAGTGGCCCACGGCACTGTTCATCACCAGCAGGGTGAAACCGTTGAGGTCGAGGTCGGTGACGGTACGGGTGCGCGCGTGGCGGAACTTGGCGCCGGGGATGAAATCCTTGGCGTAGCCCTCGAACTCGGGCGCGAGGTTCTGTTCGGCGGGCCGGCGGCGTACCAGGTTCGTGCGGTGGAAGTCGATGACCACTTCGCCGTCCGCGGTTCTGCCCTCGGTATGCCAGGTGACGATTCCGGCGCCAGGACGGGAAGTCGAAGTGCGGGCGTCGACGACGGTGCTTCGCGCGTAGAGTGTTTCACCAGGGTAGACTGAGCGGTGGTACGTGACGTCAGTGCCCCCGAGGAAGGGCCCACCCGCTTCGCTCAGGTCCTCGACGCTGAGACCGAACACCACACCGAAGACGAGCAGCGGGTTGACCACCTCGTCGCGATGCCCACGCTCGAGTGCCACCTCCCTGTTGAAGTACTCCGGGTTGAAAGCCAGCATCTGTGTGCTGAACTCGATGTTGTCGCTCGCGTGAATCGTCCGACCCCAGTGGTGGTCGAAGGAGCGCCCGATCACATGATCTTCGAAGTAGGTTCCCCTCTCTCGAAGAGGCCAGGCAGTCAGATCGATCTTCGACATCTTCTCCCTTTCGTTCCGTTGCTCGGAACGTCGTGCTACTCATTGGAACGCTCAGTATGTAACCGCTGTCACAGCGTGTCAAGGTCGTAGACCGTCGAGTACGCGCGCATCAAGCAGCTGACCGTCTTGCCGTGCCGTATGCTGGAATGACCTCCGCCAACCGAGGCCAGCCAGCTAGATCACCGGAGAACAGCCCACAATGCCCCCCAACAGTGAGAACACGACCGCCGACAACGAGCAGAATGGCTCACTGGGCGGCACACAGAGCCTCATTCGCGGCTTGAGAGTGGTCGAGGCGATCGCATCGTCAACGCCGTCAGTCGGAGTCGGCGAGCTCTCGCGCACGCTGCAGCTACCGAAGTCAACGGTTCAGCGCTTACTCCGGACGCTCGAACTCGAAGGATGGGCAGAGACCTCGTCGGAGCCCATCACACGTTGGCAACTGACCCCGCGCCTGCTGTCGATCGCCCGCCACGGTGTTCCTTCACGAGGAATTCGCGACGTTGCACTGCCCCACATCACCGAGCTCGGCAGGGTGACAGGGGAAACGATCCACTTCTGTCTTCCGGACGGCACCCAGCAACTTGTGCTCATCGAGCGGGTCGACTCGGTACACCCCGTGCGGACGTTCAATCCGATCGGTGCAGGTACGGGATTTCACAACAGCGCGGCCGGAAAGGCCTGGCTCGCCGCACTACCCGAATCCGAGTTCACGCAGTTCCTCGCTACACCACTCGACCACACAACACCGAACACGATCACAGACCCAGCGACGATAGCTCAACAGGTCCACCAAGCGCGCGCCAACGGCTACGCGATCAACCTAGCCGAGAACCGGGCCGGCGTGCGCGCGATCGGCTCCGCTGTGGTCAACGCGGAAGGGCAGCCAATCGCGACGGTCTCGATCAGCATGCCCGACTCGCGATTCGAGGAATCAAGAGTGCCCGAGTGGGGAGCAATGGTGCGCGAAACCGCACAGGCGATCACCAACGACTACGCCATCTGACACCTTTCACACCCCATCACCAGCCAAAAGGGCCCAGGCAACCGCCTGGGCCCTTTGCGACGCCCGCCCGTGCCGCTTGACAAACCGGCGTGATCCAACACACACTTCAATGTACCGTTACACAGCACGACGTGCTGACTGTCGGCACAGTAGGAGTAGGTATGACCGCCACAACACCCCTCACCCTCGATCCAGTCGAATTGCGCACGGCACTCAACGACGATCCCGAATTCAGCCTCCAGGCCCGGTACTGGAACAGCACCGTCCGCATCGGTGCAGATGGGCGCAATTGGCTCGTCCGCATCATCGATGGAATCGTCACCGATGTCGACACGGCCGCAACCCCCTTCGACGCCTGGGACTTCCAGCTCTCCGGGACCTCCGAGCACTGGGCGCAGCTACTCGCGCCGGTGCCCGCCGCGTTCTTCCAGGACTACTACGCCGCGATGCTCTACCACGGCTTCGCAATCGAAGGCGACATGCAGCAGATCATGGCCTACTACCCCGCTATCCGGCGCTCGCTGGACGTCATCCGCGCGCTCGCCAACCAGGAGGTCTCCGCATGACCGCCCAGCTCTCGACCGCTGTCGGTCGCTATGTCACGCTCACCGTCCAGGGCGTCGACTACCGGATCTACTTCGAGGAGGCCGGCACGGGGATCCCCGTCGTCCTCCAACACACCGCAGGCTGTGACAGCCGACAGTGGCGCCACCTCCTCGAGGACCCCGACTTCACCTCCAAGTACCGCCTGATCGCCGCTGACGCTCCGTACCACGGCCGATCGCTGCCGCCCGAAGGCATCGAGTGGTGGAAGACCGAGTACTCGCTGTCCAAGGAGTTCTTCATCGAGTTCCACAACCAGCTCGCCGAGCAGCTCGACCTGGACCGCCCCATCTTCATGGGCTGCTCAATGGGTGGTCACCTCGCAGCAGACCTCGCCCTCGCCTGTCCGGACAACTACCGTGCGGTCGTCGGCATCGAAGCGGCGCTGCACTCGCACGGCATGGAGCGCATCCTCCCGTGGCTCTACCACCCCCAGATCAGCAACGACACCAAGCCGGCACTGATGCAGACCCTCTGCTCACCCACCAGCCCCGAGAAGTACGTCCGGGAAACCGTCTGGGTCTACAGCCAGGGCGCGCCGCCCGTCTTCAAGGGCGACCTCGCGTACTACATGATCGGACACGACCTCACCGATTCCGCGCCCCTGATCGACACCACCAAGGTCGGCATGTGGGTCCTCAGCGGCGAATACGACTGGTCCGCGCCCCCGTCCGCCGGCCGCGAGCTGGCCGACAAGGTCCCCGGCTGTCACTTCGTCGAGATGACCGGCATGGGCCACTTTCCTATGTCGGAGGACCCGATCAAGTTCAAGGCGTACGTAGCGCCGATTCTCGCCGAGGCGAGCGCCCTATGATGACCGAGCAGCGCCGTGAGCTGCAGCAACTCGCCCGCCAGTTCGCCATGGAGGAGGTCCTCCCCGCGGCCAACGAGCTGGATCCAGTCAACGGCCTGATCCCCGACGAACTGCGCCAGAAGATGGCCGACATCGGCTTCTTCGGAATCCTCATCCCGGAGGAGTACGGCGGCCTCGGCCTGGGCGCCTTCGAGTACTGCATGATCGCCGAGGAACTCTCGCGCGCCTGGATGAGCGTCGGCAGCCTCATGGCTCGTGGCAACTCTCTATTGCCGGGGTTCACCGACATGCAGCAGCGAGACATCCTGCCCCGGATGGCCCGCGGTGAATACCTGTGCGCCTTCGCCCTGTCCGAGAACGAGGCCGGATCGGACGTCGCGAACATCAGCTGCCGCGCCCGGCGCGACGGCAACGACTGGGTCATCACCGGCAGCAAGATGTGGTGCACCTACGCCGACCAGGCCGACTTCATCATGCTCTTCGCGCGCACATCCACCGATGCAGATCCGACGAAGCGACACCGCGGCATCAGCGTCTTCCTAATCGACAAGGAACGCGGCAGCTTCCCCGAAGGCATCAGCGGCACACCGATCCGCAAAGTCGGCTACCGCGGATGGAAAACCTGGGAACTCTCCTTCGACAGCCTTCGACTCCCGGCGGACGCCCTCATCGGCGAGGAGGGACGCGGCTTCTACGCGGCCATGCACAAACTCGAAACCGCACGCGCACACACCGCAGCGCGCAGCATCGGACTCGCCCGCGGAGCCCTCGAGGACGCCACCGAATACGCGCTCAACCGGCGACAATTCGGCCGGCCAATCAGCGAACTGCAGGCAATCCGCTTCAAACTCGCAGACATGGCCACCCAAATCGAGACCAACCGCCAGATGATGTACCACGTCTGCACCACCATCGACGCCGGCGGCCGCGCCGACCTCGAAGCCTCCATGGTCAAGTACTCCGCCAGCGAGATGTCGGAGAAGGTCACCAGCGAAGGACTCCAGATCCACGGCGGCGCCGGCTACACAACCGAGTACGCCGCAGAACGCTACTGGCGAGACGCACGCCTAACCAAGATCTTCGAAGGGACATCGGAAGTCCAACTCAAACTCATCTCGGACCATCTGCTCGGACGATAGGCCCGCCGAGGCGACCGCTCCGCACTCCGCACCGGGAACACCCCGGAAGGTCCTATTCCGTTGGTCTGGGAGAGCGGTCGCCCGGCTCAGATGAGGCCAGGGCGGGTCTCTCAATAGTCGTAACCAGCGGAGGCATGCCTGGAGCATGACTCCGGCTCGGTACGTGATGGCGAGTTTGTCGTAGCGGGTGGCCAGTCCGCACCATTGCTTGGTGTCGTTGAACGATCTCTCAACGACTTTGCGGCCCTTGTAGATTTCAGCGTCGAAAGTGGGTGGCCGACCACCCGCGGCGCCCTTGCGGCGGCGGGCGTCGATCTCGGTGACCTTCTGTGAAAGAACGGCCTTGATGCCCCGGCTGGCGATCATCCGCCGGTTCACTCCACTGGTGTAGGCCCGGTCGGCGACCGCGAGCGGACGCCCCTGACCATCGACTGCGGCGTGGATCTTAGTAGTCAGGCCGCCCCGAGGACTGCCGATCCCGTGCCCGGCCGGTTCACGATCACCACCGAGCGGACCCGCCACGAACTCGGGGGCGGATTCGTATTGAATCGGCCTGGCCTCTGTTCCGTTCTTCAATCAAGGGTGGAACACGATGAATCAGAAATATTCACCCGAGATGCGTGAGCGTGCGCTGCGGATGCTCGATGAGGCCAAGCCGGATCATCCCAACCTCATGACCGCCGTCCGTCATGTCGCAGGTCTGCTCGGGATGAGCGCGGAGACGTTGCGGGTGTGGCATCGCCGCCGCGAGGTCGATGCTGGCCAGCGGCCCGGGGTGCCGAGCGACGTCGCCGAGGAGAACGCGCGGCTGCGTCGCGCGGTCGCCGAGTTGCGGCGCGCCAACGAGATCCTCAAGGCGTTCTTGTCCAGCACCGCGCCCGGCCGCAGATCCGCCCCCGCGGAGAACACGGTGCCCTGCCCCCGTCAGCACGATGACGAAGACCCGTTGGCTTCCGCACGGTCGAACGCCGTCTCCAGGCCGTCCATGATCTCGGGGTTGAGAGTTCCGCGCTTCGGGGCGCTGGAACTCCACGACGGCGATTGAATCCGCCCATCGAGATGCGGCGGGACATCTTCGCATCTGGGGGCGGCGAGTACGCCACCGGGATCGTGGTCCGGCTCCGGTAACTCGGTATCCGGGACTATAGCAGTTCGTATACTTCACTAGTACCGGCTC
This sequence comes from Tsukamurella sp. DT100, assembly GCF_049844855.1. NCBI lineage: Bacteria > Bacillati > Actinomycetota > Actinomycetes > Mycobacteriales > Tsukamurellaceae > Tsukamurella > Tsukamurella sp. DT100. The sequence goes on along the minus strand of NZ_JBNCLV010000003.1, from coordinate 539,706 downwards.
GGAGCAGTCGCTGCGTCATCTCCCGCTTCAAGTCGGTCAGGTGTTCCTCCTGCTCAGGTGTGCGGTTCGTGGTCGCGCCGAGCGCGATGAACTCCTCCGTCACGAAACCCGCATCGCGAAGCCGCACCGTCACCGACGACCCTCGGTAGTCGAACGCCCACACTTAGTGCGCGAGCGTTGGTCCCCGCTCCGGCGCACCGAGCGCACGATCCACTGTGAACCGCCCATCCGTCACGGCGCGCAGCGCCATCTCGATCGCATCACGTCCTTCCGGCCCGGGAAAGGCGGTGCGCACATGGACCTCTCGCCGCTGCACCGGATCGAACAGGGCCAGCCCCTCGATCATCGCCCGGTAAGCGTGCGCGACGCCACCGGGAAATGTACTCCCGTGGTACTTCATCAGGTCGGCGAAGCCGATCTCCAATGCGGTGCCGCCCTCGTATACCGTCAGTAGGTGCGGATCGGCGATCATCGGGTGGCCCAGTACAGCGTCGAATAGAGCAGTTGCGTCGCGCCCGGCATGAAACCGGATCCGTGGTGGTAAACCGGGTCCATGGTAGTCACGAGGAGCCGGCCACCGCGCGCCTCGTCGACCAGCAACACCGAACCGTCCTGACCGCCCTCCGGGGTCTCGAGATCAACCAAGCTGACCGCGCCCGAGGGCAGCGAGAGGACCCCGTGGTAGTGCCAGATCAGGGCACGGTCGGTGAGGAACTCGCGCGCCGGGTGCGTCGGGTTACGCAGCCGCAGCCGGTGGTCCTCACCGGTCCGCCACCACCAGAAGACGGTGGGTCGCCGCTGTTCGGTGATGCCGGGTATCCACTCGCCGACGCTGTTCTCGCCGAAGACCAGTACCGTAGCGCCGCGTTCGAGACGATCGAGGATCGGTTCGTGCCACCGCGCCAGCAGATCCGGACGCAACCTGTCCGAGACCACCACGACATCGGCGTCGCGCAGGTCTTCGCAGTCCGCAGTGCGGATGTGCAGCGGCCGGATCCGATAGGGGGCGAGGGCGGGATCGTCCAGAGTCGCCAGCTGGGAATGACTGCCGCCGTGCAGCATCACGATGTCGGCCCTCATCAGTTCTCACCCCGCAGCCATTGGACCAATTGCGTGCGCAGCGCTGCGGTACCGCGATCGTCGGAGGCGAACTGCAGCAGATCGTTTCCACCGTGGACGAGTACTCGCCCCGTCCCCAGCGGGTACTCGTAGTCGATCGGCGCGGCCGTCGGGCCGATGGTGTGGATCACCGTCGAACCCGGGGGCAGGTGCAGGTAGCAGCCACGGCCGTAGAATCCGGCCACACCGATCTCTGCCAGTTCACTCATCGGCACCGGACCCGATCGGCCCGTGCTGTACAGCAGCACTTCCGGCGCGATACCCCGCCAGACCGGATGCTCCGACACGCGCGCCAGCACCAGATCTGAGGGGTTCCTGAAGACGAGCTTCCGCCATCGAACGAGACCTTCGAGGAAGGGGCGCTGCACGTGACCGTTCACCATGACCCGGCCGCCCTGCATCACATCGGTCGAGAGCGCATCCCGGTTCTCCACCAGGAACTCCTGGTCGACATCGCCCGTGAGGTACACGCCGGTCACGTTTTCACCGAGCAGATCCGGCAAGTCGTAGACGTCCACCTCGCGCATCGCGCCGGTACTGCCTCCCGGTGTCCTCGCCATCGTCGCTCGCAGAACGGTCATCGCACACCGCGCCCGAAGTCGGGAACCGCGAGTCGCCTGGTCCCGCTATGGGTAGCGACATCGGCGGCGACGATCGGCACGCCGTACAGGTCGGAGAGCACGTCACCGGTCAGTAACTCCCTTGTGTCCCCGACCAACTGCTGATCCGGACCGACCATCAACATCGACCGCTCGGCGATGTGCAGAGCATGGTCCGGATGGTGCGTGGTCATCACGACCGACATGCCCTCGTCAGCGAGATCACGGAGCACCGCCAAGACACGCGATTGGTTCCGCAGGTCGAGTGCGGAAGCGGGCTCATCGAGCACGATCGTGTCGCACTCGGAGACGAGCGCCCGAGCGATCAGGACCAATTGCCGCTCACCGCCGCTGAGTCCAGCGTAACCGCGCTCCGCGAGGTGGAGCGCGCCGACGCGCCCCAGTGACTCGCGCGCCGCGACCCGGTCCGCCGCGCGCGGACTCTCGTACACCCGCACTCGTCGGGCGCGCCCCATCAGAACGATGTCGAAGGCCGTGAACGAGAACACCGCGGAATGACCCTGCGGCACATAGCCGACCGGGCCCGACGTCTCGACGGTCCCCGAGCCGGGACGAGGAATGCCTGCCATCGTCTTGAGCACCGTCGTCTTGCCACGCGCGTTTGGCCCTAGAATCGCGAGCACCTGCCCCTGTTCGGCGCGCACCGTCAGATCCGTGAAGACCCACGGACGGCGCGAGGAGTATCTAAAGGAGACTTCCGCAAGGTCAAGCATCCACCGACCCCCACAACCGCTTGCGGTTGGTGATCAACAGCCCGACGAAGAACGGCGCACCGATGATAGCGGTGAGGATACCGATAGGGATCTCAGCGGGACTGATCGTCCGCGAAAGAGTGTCGATCACCACCAGATACGCCGCACCGACCAGTGCACTGATCGGCAGCACCCGCCGATTGTCCATCCCCACGACCATTCGGACCAGGTGCGGAACGACCAGGCCGACCCAGGACACGACACCCGCCACCGAGACCGCCCCGGCGGTCACCAACGCCACGCACAACAGCAGGACCATCCGGATGCGTTCGGGCCGCACTCCGATCGCCATCGCGTCCTCGTCGCCCATGGAGAGGATGTTCACTCGCCACCGCAGCGCGAGCATGATCGCCACCGCCGGAAGGACGGGCACCGCCGCAATGACAACCTTGCCGAACGAGGCGGTCGCCAGAGAACCCATGAGCCAGAAGATGATCGTCGGCAGATCCTGATACGGATCGGCGATGTAGGTGATGAACGAGACCATCGCCTGAAACATCGCACCGACGACCGTACCGCCCAGAATGATCATCAGCAACGGTGCCCCTGGCACCGTGCGCGCGATCGCGAGGACGAGCACCAGTGCCGCGATCCCGCCGAAGAACGCGCCGCTGACCAACGCGAAACTCCCGAGACCGAAGAGCAGAGTGAGTACGCCACCGAACGCGGCGCCCGAGGACACACCTAGTATCTGCGCGCTGGCAAGGGGATTCCGGAAGACCGCCTGCATCACGGCTCCAGTCATCGACAGTCCCGCTCCGATGAGCATCGCGAGCAGTACCCGCGGTAGGCGAACGTCGAGCACGACCGATTCCTCCTTCGCGTACCACGTACGTTCCAGGGGGAATACCTGTCCGAGCAGCATCCGGACGATCTCGTTGGGTGGAACGGAGTACCGGCCGACGGCGAGGGCGACAACCGCGACGACCACCAACAGTGCGACGAACGCAGCGATCAGCAGGGACTCCCGTCCGACACCGCGTCGACGCGGGGTCGGGGTTCGGGCAGCCCCCTCCCCCCGCCGAGGTACGGACCTCAGCGGAAGAACTGGTCATAGTCCGCGGAGTCCTTGTTCAAGTCCAACCGAAGGACCTGGTCGATCTCCTCGTCGGTGATCCGGTAGCCGTAGAGGCTGTCGAAAGCCGCCCGGACCTTCTCCCGAAGCACGCCGTCCTTGCTATTGGGGTACAGGATCCGGTTCATCCACTGCCACATCAACGGCAACTCCATGCTGGGCACCTGCCAGCGGTAGGCCCCCAGCGGGGTCTTGTAGACCCGCTTATCCCGCACCGCCGCGATGTTCGCGAATCGTGGGTCGGCGTAAACGTCCGCGGGTACCGACTTGTCGAAGCCGCTGAGCATGATCACCTCGGGATCCCAGGCAACGATTTGCTCCGGGCTGACCTGCAGACTGTCCGAGGACAGCCCCTTGGTCACCAGATCAGCACCGACCAAGGGGAATTGGAATCCGTCGTAGCCGGTCGGCGATGTCGTACTGAACGCCTCACCGGTCTTGGACAGGATCATCGCTCGTGGCCGATGCCCGGTCTGAGTCGCGACGGCGCTCCGCAGCGATGCGAGTTCGGAGTGCCACTGCACCAGTTCCTTGCCCCGATCGGGTTTGCCGGCGATCTCGGAGAACAGCCGGATCCAGGTCTCGAGATCCTCCTGCGTCCCGTATCGCAGCCCGATAACCGGATAGCCGGCGGTCTCGATGGGCTGGGTGACACCCTCGCCGCGGTCTCCCCACTGGATCACGACATCGGGATCGAGCTTGGTGACGGTCTCGACGCTCGGTACGAAATCGCTTCCGGCGATCACAGCGGTGCTGGTCGAGGGCGGGAAGATCTTCGCGAACATACCGCCCTGGTTGGCCACCAGCGTCGACTGATTGATACCTACGGCGCGATCGTAACTGCGGTCGACTGCAGCAAAGATGGACGGTGCCGGGATGACGGCGAAGGCCACCTTCTTCGCCGCACCGTTGAGCGTGACCCTCTTGCCGCGCTGATCCTCGACGGTGATGGAGTGACCGGATTGCGTCGTGTCGTCGACCGCCTCCCGGGACTAACAACCGCTCACGGCGCCAGTCCCAACGCGGCGATTCGCCGTGGAGCTGTCATCCTCGGTGCCCGCACCCGAGCGCCCTGAATCATCATGTAGTTTTGCCAACTTTCTTGCTGCAGCGGCCTCGATCAGGTTAGGCTCACCTCAATTGAGAATCAAGACATACTTCGCGAAGAGCTGTAGACCCGACAAAGGCAGGCGTCACGAACGGCCCCAGCAGAAGAGTGACCAGAAACTATGAATCGCCCTGGCGAGTCCGGAGACTCTAGGAGCTTGACCCGGTTTCCCGGACAGTTGAGGTGACAGGTTCAGGCTACTCGTGAAGCGCCAAGGAGGGCTTCGTAGTGGAGCGACATCCTGGCCGTCCGCACCAATGGCGCGCCACGCTGGCCGCACCTCACGGCGACGAGTCGCGGGCCGAATGAGGTGCTGTTTGTAACTTGTCACTAACGTGACCACCATGGCCTACGCCGTGGTGCGCGCGGTCGACCTGGGCGCCACGGTCGTCAACATCTCCGAAGTGGCCTGCGCCGGTTCGGCGTCCGCGCTCGGCGACGATGCTCTCGGCCGGGCCGTGCGCTTCGCCGCGGACCGGAACGTCGTGGTGGTCGCGGCCGCCGGCAACGTCTCCTCGGGCAGCGCCTGCGCCGAGCAGAACGCGAATCCGGCTGCGCCGGTGACGATCGCCTCGCCGGCGCGGTTCGCCGACCAGGTGATCGCGGTGGGCGCGACGGAGCCGGACGGCCGGGCCGCCGAGTTCTCGCTCGCCGGGCCGTGGGTCACCGTCGCCGCACCGGGCACGGACGTGACGACGCTCGAGCCGCGCGGCGCGGGCCTCGCGAACGCGCAGGTGACCCGCGAGGGAACCACGCCCCTCGCCGGCACCAGCTACTCAGCGCCGTACGTGGCCGGGGTGGCCGCCCTGGTCCGGGCGCGGTTCCCACAGCTGACGGCGGCGCAGGTGCGCAATCGGATCCTGGCGACCTCGCGGCGGTCCGCGGGGATGGGCGGCGCGGGGATCGTCGATCCCGTGGCCGCGGTGTCGGCAGTGCTGCCCGGCGAGGCTCCCGCGCCGGGCCGGCTGGAGGTGTCCGCCGCGCCGGCGCCGGACACGCGTCCGCGGACGTACGCCCTCGCCGGGGTCGCGCTCCTGGCTGTGGCCGCGGTCGCGGCGTGCCTGGCACGCCGCTGAGACTCAGCGGTCGACGGTGACCGGCGTGCCGTCGCGGGTCACCGCGGCGGCGGCGCGGGTGAGGTCGGGACCCGCGGGAATCGCCGCCAGCACGGACCAGGCCACCGGTCGCGGCTTGTGCTGCAGACCGAGGATCTGGGCCGTCGCCGCGTTCGGGATCCCGTACCGCACTCCCGAGTCCGAGACGTAGAACAGCCCGTCCCGGCGCTCGCCGCCGGGTTCGGCCGCCACCACGTACTCGCCCGAGCCGGACGGGATGGACGCGAAGTCGAGGGCGTCCCCGGCACCGTCGGCACCGGCCAGCGCGACGGGCTCGCCCGGGCCGGGCGCGGCCCGGAAGGTTCGCAGTTCGACGGTGCCGCCGCCCGCGCCGTCGGTCGACGCGGCCGCGCAGATCACGGGAGCGTCGCGCACGGTCCGCACCACGGGGCGGCGATCGGGCAGATCACCGACCGGTACGGCGCGCCGGGTGGCCGCCGCGGCCACGACGGACGCCGACACCGTCCCGATCGCGGTGCCCGCGGGGTCGCCGGCGCGGATCAGGTCGGCGGCCCACGTGCCGACGGGCTGCACGCCGTCGGCGAGGACGACGTACAGGCGGTCGCGGTCGGTGTCGGAGACGCGCACGACGTCGCCGACGCGGGACCCGCTCACCGCGTTCGACGGCTGGCCGCGACCCGGGATCTGCGGCACCGCGATGGCATCGATCGTCTCGAAGGCGTTGAGCAGGGGCGCGCTGATCGCGCGGGCCGCGGCGCCGTCGATCCCGGCGAGCCTGCGCACCACCGGATCCGACGGGTTCACCGGCGCGCGCACGCCCCGGAACAGCAGGAAGTGATCGTCGTCGCGGCGGACGAGCACGGCGCCGTCGTCCGCGGTCCCGGCGTCGACCGAGGAGACCATCGTGTCGAGTCCGTCCCGCGCGGTGGGCCGGTCCGACGGCGCCGGCCGCGTGCGGTCGCACAACAGCCACGGCGCGGCCCCCTCGGTCCACGCCGCGACGGGCCCCAGGATCTGCGCCGGCGCGCCGACGATGCCCACCTCGGGGCCGCGACGGAAGTCACTGAGCCGCTTGTCCTTCACCGACGTCGGCTGCGCGGCCTCGCCGACGACGAGGCGCGCAGAGGCGAGCCCGGTGACCGGGTGGAGCACGTCCTCGACTCGGACGTACAGCGCGCCGGACTCCTTGGCCAGCACGATCTTCGCGTCGCCCACGGCGCCCTGCGGCCGCAGCAGGGCGAGCACGCCGCAGCCGCCGGTGATCACGAGCGCGAGGACCAGTCCGACGATGAGCGAGCGCGACTGCGACGCCATCGGATCGGAGATCATGCGCGGATCCCGGCGCAGCAGCGCGTGGTCCATCCGCCGCAGGATGAACCGGTACCCGCTGACCTGTGCGCGCGTGGTCAACTGCTTCCGCATGACGCCCTCCCCCAAGGTGCGTGTCGGCCGCTTCCCCCGAAGCGGCCCTACAGGCCCTCAGATTACGGTACTTTCGGCGCACAGCAGCACGTTTCGGGGGAGACGGCGCTCTTTCTGGGGGAGACGGAACATGGAACAGGCGACTGGATCGACCGGACTCGTCGCGCCCGGGCGCTGGCACCGCGCGGCGTGGCCGTCCAGCGGCTCCGTCCTTCTCGCGGAGGCCGCCGCGGCCGCCGCGGGACTGGGTACCGCCGCCCTGGGCGGGCCGCACTGGGCGGCCGCCACTGCGGCGCTGACGGTCGGCGCGGGAGCCCTCGTCCGGGTGCGCGGGACGTCGGGCGCGGAGTACGCGGCGGACCGGCTCCGAGTGCGTGCCACCGCTGGCGCGCTCGTCGAGGCGGCGCCGTATCCGGGCGGCGGCGAGATCGGGGTCCGCCGCGCCGAGCGCCGGCTGACCGCGTTCGTGCGGCTCGCGCCGCCCGCCCCGCAGCTCGTGCCGATGCTGCGGCGGGAGGACCCAGCGATCCCATTGCGCCTGCTGGCCGACCTGCTCCGGCACGCGGATACCCCGCTGGCGCGGATCGACCTGCTCCTCGCGGGCGGGCGGGTTCCGGGGGAGCCTCCGGCTCCGCGGATGCGCTACCAGCAGCTCCTCGGCCCACTGCACCGCTGGGCCGGGTCGGACGTGCTGGTCGCGGTGACGATCGATCCCGGCGACTGCTCGGCGGCGTGCGCGCGGCGGGGCGGCGGACCGTCCGGCGAACTGCGGGTCGCCGCACTCGCGGCGCAGCGGACCGTCGACGTGCTGCGCGCACAGGGGATCACCGCGGTCCCGCTGCGTCCCGCGGAGGCCGCCGGTGTCGACCCCGAGGCGCCGGCCGGCTCGGTCCCGTGCGATCCCGAGGCGCTCGCGCAGGGCGACCTCGGGCCCCTGTTCTCCGTCGATGCACCCGGTCGCGCTGCCATCTCGGTGCGTGCGGGCCGGTCGGGCGGGGTCCGGGTGGGAGCGTGGCGATCCGCCGACGGCGCGACGGAGGCCGGACGGCGCGGCGATCACGAGGCCACCGGCCCGCAGGACGCGCTCGGGGCCGTGCACGTCCCGCTCGGCGGCTGCGGCCAGATCCTCGGCTCGGACGCGACCGGAGGGCCGGTCGCGGCGCGTCTGCACGGCCGGGGCGTGCGCACCGTCTGGGCCGCCGTGGCCGACGATCCGGCGCGTCAGCTCGTGGAACGGGCCGTCGCCACCGGTGCGCGGGTGCTCATCGTGACGGGCCGGCCGGCGATGTGGCAGCCGCTCGTGAACTGGGTGGGATCGCCTCGCCACCTGTGGATCTCCGGCTGGCGCTACCCGCAGCAGCTCGCGGAGCTCGGCCCCGCCGACTACACGGTGACGGTGCTCGACGGAACCGCCGCGGGACTGACCCCGGGCGCGGTGGAGCCCTCGGGAACGGTGTGGCGGATCGAGCAGGCCGGGATCTCTCCCGTGACCGAGGCCGACGTCGTCCTCAGCCAGCCCCTGCCGGGGATGCTCACCGTGCGCACCGACGGTGGCGCGGCGACGCTGCGGCTCGTCGCGTAGCGCGCGGAAGACGAGCGGGCCCGGCAGCCGGAAGGCTGCCGGGCCCGCTCGCGCACGGTGGTGCGGCTACTGCCAGCCCGCCGCGGCCTTGGAGTTGGTCTGCTGCATGGACACCACGGCGTTCTCGGCCGCGGTCTTGACCCGCGTCAGCAGGTCGTTGATGTCCTCGAAGCCGGTGTTCCACCGCGTCTGCACCGCCTGGTAGGCGGTCGCGGACTCGGGGTCCTCCCACGCGGTCGCGAACTTGTTCTGTTCGGTGCGGATCGCGTCGGCCTGCTGAATCAGCACGGTGGTGCGCTGCGCGATGTCGTCCAGCGCGCCCCGGATGGTGGCGTAGTCGTAGCGGATCATGTCGCTCATGCTTGTAGTCCCCCTATGTCTTTCGGATGCGGTCAGAGGCTGAGTGCCGTGATGGTGGAGGTGCTCTCCTCCTCCTGCGCGCGGTAGCTCGCGGTGTTGCCCGAGAGCATCGTGCTGATGTCGACGAGCGCGGTGTTCACCTTCGCCGCGCTCTCGTCCCACCGCGCCATCACGCCGAGGAAGGCGACCTGTGCCGCACCGGCCCACACCCCCTGCGTCGCCTCCACGTCACCGCGCAGCTGGCTCAGGGTCGCCTTCATCTGCGCCCCCAAGTCGTCCAGCGTGTCGGCGCCGGTCTTCATCGCCGCGAGTTCGGCCTTGGTCCCTGCCATGTCACAACTCCTCCCGCCGGACGTGCCGGCACCGTCGGCCCGCACCCGGATGGTGCGCGCCGTCCCCGGTCACGGCGTCCAGCCGCCCCCCGGAAGTTCTTCGCAGGCGCGCCGCAGCGCCCTGCCGATGCGGTGCGCGCTGCCCTCGGCGACGGAGATCCACGCCCCCGCGCCCGGCTCGCTCGCCGTCCGCACCACGACCCGCCCGGTGGGCGAGTCGATGACCGCGACCACCGCCGCACAGCGGTGATCGCCCGCGTGCACCGTGAATTCGACGCTGCGTTGCGAGCGCGCGAAGACCCGCCCGATCAGCCGCGCCGCATCCGCGTCGACCCCGATCGCGCGCAGCGCGGCGCCGATCTCCCCCGCGTCGCCCGCCCGCAGCGCCGCCCGCCCGGCCTCTGCCGGAAAGGACGCCGCAACAGCGGGATCCGCGGGAGCACCCGGCCCCAGGACCGGCGCGACGAGCGTCGCCAGCCGATCCGCGGAGCCGTCGCAGTGCGGCAGGTCGACTGTGGCGGTGCCCGCCGCGCGCACCACTCGCGCGGTGAGGTGGCCCGACCTGGCCAGGCACAGCCGGGTGAACAGCGCGCCCGTGGCGCGGGCCTCGATCCGCACCTGCGGCGCGGCGAGCACGCCCAGGGCGGTGGACTCGTCGGCGTCGAGCTCGGCCTGGGGCGCCGCGTCTGCGACGGGAGCGACTGCGCGCCGCGGGTCGGGCGGCGTCCACAGCACCGGCGGCACCTCGGTGCCGAACCGCGCGCTGAGCGCGGCCACCGCGTGCGCGGTCACGGCTCCTCCACCATGGACTCGCCGTGGGCGCCGAGCACCGCGGGCGCGGCGTGGACCACGAAAGCGTCGGCCTCGTCGTCGATCCCCTCGGACGGCACCGCGCCCGTCGGCTGCGCCGCGTGCTTCGCCGCGGCCGCGGCGCCGGCCGCGCCCATCATTCCGGCGGGCATCATCGGGATACCGCGGCCGGCGGGCGACGTGGTGTTCGACGTCGACGCGGGCGTCGTTCCGGCGCCACCCTGGTCGCGCTGCACCGCTCCGATCGGGAATGCTCCGAGCGCCGGCGCCGGCACCCCGACCCCGCCTCCGCCCGCGCCACGACCCGTGCCCGAACCTCCGCCAGTTCCCTTGTCCTTCGGCGGCTTGGTCCGCGCGCCCGGCACCTTCGGGGGTGCGGCGAACTCCCACGGCGCGCGCAGCGGTTCCGCGGCCCGCTCGAAGCCCGCCATGACCGCCGCGGCGGTGCCGTGCGCCTGCTGCTCGACGCGCTCGGAATCCGCGGCGGCACCGACCAGGGCTGCGACCGCGGGTTCGGCGCCGCCCGCCGCCGCAGCGGCCTGAGCGTTCTCGCGGTCCGTGCGGATCCGGGCGGCGTCCGCGACCGACGGCATCGCACGGGCCGCGGTCTCGTACGCCGCGCCCTGCCCGGCGAGCTTGGCCGCGTACTCCGCGAGATCCGCGGCGTGCCGGGCGAGCCATCGCGCGTACTCCGGCAGCGGGCCGGTGCGACGCACGTCGGACTCCTCACGACCCAGGTCCACCGCGCCGTCGAGCCGGACCACGAGTCGGTCGAGCTGGATGGCGGCCGTGCCGTACGCCGACGCGAGACGGGCGGTCTCCTGCGCGGCGGTGGTGAGCGGCTGTGCGCCCGCCCCGCCCAGCAAGTCGCCCGCGAGCCGCTCCGTGGTGCGGGCGGCCCAGTCGACGCCGGTGAAACCCGGATCGCGGAGCATGCTCAGACCACCAGGCCGAGGGTGGTGCCGAGCTCCGCATCGCCGCGCTGCACGGTGGTGACGTGCCGCGACACCGCCTCGCCGAGGCGCCGCAGATCCGCGACCGCGGTCTCCGCTGCGCGGAGCTGGTTCTCCCCCATGCACTGCGCCGTACGGGCCACCGTCTGCGAGACCTCGTCCCGGCCCGTGGCGGCCGGTGCGGCGTGCGCCTCGAAGCGCTTCTGCGCGCCGCGCACGTCCTCCACGATCCGCTCGATGCCGCGGGCGATCTCCCGCGCCTCCTGCGGATCCATGCTCAGCTTGCTACCGGACACGATGTGCACTCCCCCCGAAGTAGTCCCTTATCCATTAGACGCACCGGCTCCCGGTACGGTTCCGCCTCTCAGAGACGAAGTTCCACGTCCGGCTCGTCGTACTGCTCCGCCGGTAGCGCGTCGCCCACCACCTGCGGGCCGACCAGCGGCAGATCACCGAGCACGCTCTCCCCGTTGTCGCTGGTGACGAGGTAGTCGGGCACGGCGTGGTCGCCGGCCGACGCTCCGCGCGCGCCCGCCGCTCCCGCGGCACCCATCGGCATCATCGGAGCTGCCATGCCCCCGCGCGACACGACGTCCGACGACGCCGGCACGGTCCGGGCACCACCCTCCACCAGCGGGGTGCGGGCCGCGGGCGCGGCGGACTGCGGCTGCGACAACGTGGCCGCGGCGCCGACGCCGGAACCGAGCCCGCCGACGCCGACGCCGCCCGTGCCGGAGCCGCCCCCGCCGGTGCCGCCGCCCGTGAGCGTCGCCGCGGACGGGAAGTCGTCCGTGGCGGTCGTTTCCGTGCTCGTCGCGGCGTCGTCCTCGGTCTCCGTCGCGGATTCCGCGAGCCCGCTCAGGGCCTCGCCCGCGGAGGTCGCGACGCCGACGGCGGTCTTCACCGCGCCGGACACCGTGTCGGTCGCGAGCTTGCCGACGGCCGTCACCGCCCCCGTCGCGGCGGAGACGACGCCGGGAATGATCGAGGCGGCGGCCTGCGCGGCCGCGGTGGCCGCCGTCGTGGGCGGGGTGGCGACCGGCACCTTGCGGCCGGCGGCCCCCACCTGCGCGCTGAGCCCGGAGAGCTGACTCTTGGTGCGCGCCACGACCTCCGTCGCGTGGGCCAGGTGCTCCTGCGCTGCCGCGACGGCGGCGGCCTGCCCCGGCGGGAGCCACAGCGACGGGCCGAGCGCCGAGATCACCGCCATGAAGGAATCGATGATCGCCTGCAGCTCGGCCTCGCCGGTGCCGACGACGGTCGCGGCCTCGCCGACCGCGGTCGACAGCTCGGCACCCTGCTCCGCCACCAGCCCCGTGCCGGTCGCGGCCTCGACGCCCTTGCCCGTCGCGGCCGTGGCGGCGGGCCCCTGCCACACCGACGACAGCTGGCTGATCGCCTGCATCCCCATCGAGGCTCCCTGTTCCAGAGCCTTCGACGCGCCGGACAGCGCCGCCGACGGATCGAGCCCCTCGAAGCTGCCCGAGCCGAACGTCGACAGCAGGTCCGTCATCGGCTTGACCAGGCCCGCGACGTCGAAGCCGGGGACCTGCGGGGCCTCGGGCACGCCCTTGGGCGCCGCCGGAAGGTCCTGCTGCGGCGGCTTGTCCGGCGCCGTGGGCACCGGCGGCAGCCCGAGGGCGGCGAGCACCTCGTTGACGGGCCGGTCCAGGAGCGCGCGGATCGCAGGATCGAGCGCGGTGTCCGGCGCGACCGGCACCCCTACGGGATCGGCCACCGTCAGATCCCCACGGAGCCCAGCCCGGCGACGTTGCCCGCCTCGGTCAGTCCGTACGCGGCGACCGTGCCGGCCGAGGATGCCGCGATCCCGCCGTAGAGCACGGCCAGCTCCGCGACGGACTCCACGTGGACGGCCTGCGCGGCGGTGAAGGCCGCGAGGAAGTCCTGTCCGATCAGGCCGAGCGCCGGGTTCAGCGCAGCGACGTTGGCCGCCGCGTCCACCGATCCCGCCGTCGCGACCGCCGCTCCGATACCGGCGTTGGCGGCCCCGAAGGCCGAGATCGCCGAATTCACCGCCAAGAACATTGCTCTCCCCCATCGTCTACAGCGGGCCCGGTGCGCGAGGCCCTCATGAATTGGACGCACCAGCGCGGGGATCGGATCCCGATTCCTCCGCTCCCGCGGATCACCTCACCGCGAAGTCCGTGTGGAAGCGCTCCATCACCGCGGCGCGGCGCGCCTGCACCTCGCGCGCCGCGACCGCGCAGACGTCGACGATGCGCCGCCCGAGGACGGCACCGTCGGACCGGCAGGCCGCCGGGGTCAGCGTGAGCCCGACGAGCGCGCACACCCCGTCGAGCTCCACGCGGATCGCGCCGTCCGGGCTGGAGACGGCGACCCGGACGGCGTCGAGCTCCGTGCTCGTGCGGCGCAGCACCCGGAGCTGCTCGTGCGCGCGGGCCTCGATGCGGTCCATCTCGGCGCTCATCAGACCCTCCGCAGCCAGGTGCCGACCGACTCGTCCCGGTCGGGTGCCGGTGCGGCGGCCGGCTCCGGAAGTCGCATGGCGCGCAGCACCTCCGGCCCCACACCGGCGCGCTCCAGTTCGGCCCGGCGCTGCAGGCCCGCGGTGGTCGCGGCCTCCCGGCACAGCCGCACGATCGCGTCGGCCAGGTCCTGGGGCTCGCGCCGCAGCTCCGTCCGCTCGATGGCGATGTGCAGCGGCGTGCCCTGATCGTTGGCCCGCACCCGCACCCCGCCGTTGGTGGATGTCGCGATGGTCATCTCTCCCCCTTCATGTTTCATTCCTCCCGCACGGTGCCGACGGCGCGCTCGCACGCGCCCGCCAGCGGTGCCGCGGTGCGTCCCGCCTCGCAGCCGACGCTCAGCTGCGCCGCACCCGCGACCACGACGTACCAGTCCACGAACCGCTCCGGGTCGATCTGCTCGCGGTAGCCGATCACCTCGCGGCCCCCGACGAGGGCGCTCGGGTCGAGGTCCGTGATGCGGCCGTCGGACCGTCGCGCGAGGGCTGATTCCAGGTCGGCCGCGACGGCCGCGAGGTCCGACGGTGCCCGCAGCCGGGTCCGCACCACGGTGACGCGGCGGCCGTCGTCCGCCACCGCCAGCCGCCGGTCCGGGCCCGGCTCGGTGACCGCCCAGCCCTCCGGCAGGTCGACGGAGGCACCGTCGAAGGCGACGCGGACGAAGGACTCCGCCGACGGCGCCGGACGTTCCGGCGCGGACGGCGGAGCGCCGGGCAGGCACGCCACCGCACCCGCGGCGACCACTCCGACGGTGCCCGCGCCCGCCGCGACGAGCGGCCAGCGCCGCGGGCCGCGCTGTCCGGGTGTGTGTTCCGGTTCCGGCTCGGGCGCGGGCGGTGCCGTTGCGGGCCGCGGGTCCGGGGTCGGCGCGAGCACCTCCTCCGGCTCGATCCGGACGACGCGCCAGAGGTGGACCGTGGCCAGCGCACGGCGGGCCCGGTGGTAGATCTCGGGCGGACCATCGACGAGGGCCTGGTCGACGTCGTCGCCGAAGACCTTCCGCGCGGCGCGGAGCGGGTCCGGGTGGGAAGCGGACGCGACGGGGCGCCAGGCACCGTCGGCGAGGACGAGGACGTGCGCCTGCGCCACCGGGCCGCGGCATTCGAGGACGAGGGCGCGTCGGCAGTAGAGCACGCCGGCGGCGCGGACGAGGGCCTCCGCGCGCGGGAGCACCTCGGCGTCGACCCCGAGCGAGGCGGCCGCCGCGGCGATCAGGCTGCGCCGCGGGGCGCCGAAAACGCTGGGCGCCAGGACCGTCCACCTGCGCGACGGTGCGCTGCCGCTCGCCGCGTCGGCCAGCCACTGCGCCCACTGCCGCGTCGCGACCGCAGGCGCGACGAACTCGTCGACGTCCGGCGGCGCGGCCGTCGACCGCACGGCACCGTCCGGCCCGCGTACGTACCACTCGTCCCCCGCGCAGTCGATGACGATGCGCTCCGGGTCCCCCAACCCGATCATGGCTGGACTGTAGCGCGGTCGGACTCACCACAGATCCGAATTCGAAAAGTACCGCGGAGACCCGCCGCCTACTTCGTCTCGTTCGGGTGGCTCGTGTGGACCTGCTCCAGGTAGACGGTGCGGTCGTCGACGAAGAACCAGATTCGGGCGGTGCCCTTGATCGTCGGCTTGTGCTGCCACCGCTCGAACGTCTTACCGCACCGCGAGACGACCGCGAGCTCGTCCCGCAGCGGATAGTTGGTCGGCGTCCTCGTCGTGGGAGTCCTGGTCAGGAAGTCCCACGCGTCGGCGAGGGGGGCCGCGGATCGTCGCCGCGAGATCCTGCCAGCCCTTCCTGGAGTTCGTGGTGGCGAACCGGATCTCGTACTCGACCTTCTTCGGAGGCCGGGGAACGAGTTCACCGCGCTTGTTCGCCACCGCTACGGCCGCTCAACCGGGGAGCCGTCGGCGTCCAACCACTCCACCTCTGCGCTGCCGAGGCCCGCCGCGATGGCAGTCGCCGTCTCCCGCCACGACGTCAGCTCCGCCATCACCAGGTGGGGCTGATCCGTGGAGAAGGAAGCCCGCGCGGCATCGACGAGATCCTTGGCGCACCGGACGCGCCCCTCCGCGGACAGGGCGAGCATCCACGGGAACGCCCTCGCCATCCGCTCGGCGAGGGGCCCGTCGTCGTCCACCGCCACACCGATGAGTTGAGCGGCGAACTCGAGGAGACGCGCACGTCCCTCGGCCTCGCGCTGCGACATGAGGACGAGGTTCTCGCCGTCCCGCCGCGTCACCGTGACCGGATGGTCCTCTGCTTCCGCGAACACCTCGGCCGAATGCTTACTGAGGTCCGAGGACCGGCGCGTCGTGGTGCGGAATGGTGCCGAAGTCATACCCCGATACTATTCGGAATGTATTCGGAAGTCGAGGAGGCCCTCCGCAACACCGCCCGTCAGTGCGTGACGGGCTCCGCCGCGGCGGATTCGGCGGATTCGCGCTTGCGGGCGCGGCGGCGGGTGATCACGGTGATCGCGATGGGGATGATGATCGTCAGCGCGGAGCCGATGAACAGCACCTCGAGGTGGTCGCGCAGCAGCGGGATGCCGCCGAGGAAGTAGCCCAGCAGCACGATCCCGTCGCACCACAGGATCGAGCCGAGCACCGAGAACAACGTGAACTTGCGGTGGTCCATCTTCGAGAAGCCCGCGAGCACCGGCACCAGGGTGCGGACGATGCCGATGAACCGCGCGAAGAGCACCGTGAACGGGCCGTACTTGTCGAAGAAGGCGTAGGTCTTGTCGACGGGGCCCTGCCCGATGAAGTTCATGACCCTGCCGCGCATCACCTTCGGGCCGGCGTACCGGCCGAGGGCGTAGCCGCACTGGTCGCCGATGATCGCCGCGATCGGCAGGAACAGCAGCAGCTGCCACAGCTGCGCGAAGGGCTGGGGCTGCGCCGCGAAGATACCCGCGGTGAACAGGATCGAATCCCCCGGGAAGATGAAGCCCACCAGCAGACCGGTCTCGATGAAGATCAGCAGCACCAGGCCGATGAGGCCCGCGGAGCCGAGGAAGCCGGTGACGTCGAAGGGGTTCACATCACCCGAGTATCCACGCGCCGTACGACGCGATCATGAACTCCGGGCGAACGGCGCCCCAAGCTCCGTCAGTCGCCGCAACAGCCGCCGGAGGGGCCGTCGACCTCGCGCTTCTCCCGGGTGATCAGGTTGCGCTCGGCGAGCTCGTCGTCGGCGGGGTAGTCGACGCGCACCAGCGTGAGCCCGCAGGCGGCGGCCACGTTGATGGCGCTGGAGCGCTCGCGCTCGTCGAGCAGCCCGGCGACCCAGTCGGCGGACCGTCGGCCCTCCCCGACCGCGGCGACCGCCCCGACGAGGGAGCGCACCATCGACCAGCAGAAGGCGTCGGCGGAGACCTCCGCGGTGAACACCCCGTCGGCGTCGCGGCGCCAGGCGAAGCGCTGCAGCTCGCGGACCGTCGTGGCGCCGTCGCGGCGGCGGCAGAAGGCGGCGAAGTCGTGCAGGCCGAGCAGCGCGTCGCTCGCCTCCTGCATCCGCTCCAGGTCGACGGGCCGCCGCCACGGCGCGGTGTCGCGGGCGCGCAGCGGGTTCGCGCCGAACGGGGCGTCGGTGAGGCGGTACTCGTAGTGGCGGCGCAGCGCGGAGAAGCGGGCGTCGAACTCCGGCGGGGCGATGCGGATCGCGGTCACCCGGACGTCCTGCGGGAGCATGCGCGCCAGGCGGCGCACCAGGCCGTCGGGCAGCACGACGGGGTCCGGGAGGTCGAAATGCGCGACCTGGCCCGTCGCGTGCACCCCCGCGTCGGTGCGCCCGGCGACGGTGAGCTGCACCTGCGTGCGAAGGATCGTGCCGATCGCCTCCTCCAGCACGCCGCACACCGTGCGGCGCTCGGGCTGGCGGGCCCAGCCGCTGAAGTCGGTGCCGTCGTAGGCGATGTCGAGGCGGTAGCGAGTCATGTCGCGCGTGACTCTACCGCTGCCGCCAGGCCGTCCAGGTAGCGCGTGAGGGCGGTGTCGAGCAGCACGTCGGCGTCGTACGGGTAGCTGGTGTGCAGCATCTCCGCCATCACCGGGAACCTGTCGGCGGGTGCCGCGGCGCGGAGCTCGTCGAGCCGGGTGTCGATCCACTCGTCCTCGGTGACGCCCGTCGCCGCGCGGTCGGCGAGCTCGGGCTCGATCGTCGCGCCCAGGCCGCGCACCAGGTTGAGCAGGCAGAGGTACTCGGTGAACGCCGCTCGCGGCGGCAGGCCCGCGGCGCGGAGCGCGGCGAGCAGGTGCTCCGACATCGGCATCGCGCCGGGCAACACCGCCGGCCGGGTCATCGACATCGCGGCGGCGAGCCAGGGGTGGGCCTGCATGGTCTCCCACAAGGAGCGGAGCAACGCCTCGACGTCGGCGCGCCAGTCCGCGGTGCGGGGCGGGATGGGCAGCTCCGCCAGCACGCGGTCCAGCATCGCCGACTGCAGCTCGTCGCTGCTGGGGACGTAGCGGTAGACGGCCATCGTCGGGATCTCCAGCGCCGCGGCGAGCCGGCGCATCGAGACGGCCTGCAGGGACTCGGCGTCGGCGATGGCGACGGCTGCGGCGATCACGTCGGCGGCGGTCAGCTCGGGGGCGCGCGGGCGGTCCGGCGCCAGCACCACGCTCCCCCGTCCGGGTGCGGAGTCGACCAGGCCGTCGGCCTGCAGCAGGGCCAGCACCTTCGAGGCCGTTGCCATCGCCACGCCGTGATCGCGCATGATCGCCCGGGTCGACGGTGCCCGGTCCCCCGGCCGCAGCCTGCCCGAAGCGATGCGCTCGCGGAGCACCGCCGCGATCTCCTCGGCGCGCGTCATCCGAGCCCTGATGCACTAGTGCACTTCCTGCGAACATCCACGTCAACACTGTAGCGCGATGCGATCGATACGGCGTACGTTCGCCCTATGAATCAGCTCCGAGTCCTCATTAGCGGCGCGTCCATCGCGGGCCCCGCCGCCGCCCTCCTCCTCGCTCGCCAGGGCCACCGCGTGACGATCGTCGAACGCGCACCGTCGTTGCGCGCGGGCGGCCAGACCGTCGACCTGCGCGGCGCCGGCCGCACCGTGGTCGACCGGCTCGGCCTCGGTCCCGCCACCACCGAGCGGCTGCTCGACCAGCGCGGCCTCGTCAAGGTCGACGGTCGCGGGCGCCGCGGCGCGAGCATGCCCGTCGAGGCGTTCGGCGGCAACGGCGTGGTCTCCACCCACGAGATCCTGCGCGGCGACCTCGCCGAGGTGCTGGTCGACGCCGTGCCCGACGACGTCGAGTACCTGTGGGACGACACCGTGACCGCGATCGAGCAGGACGGCTCGGCAGCCCGCGTGACTTTCGAGAAGGCGCCGGTGCGGGAGTTCGACCTCGTGATCGGCGCCGACGGCCTCGGCTCCGCCGTGCGCCGCGCCGCCTTCGGCCCCGACGCTGCCGCGCTCGACCCCATCGGCCTGCGGTACGCCTGGTTCACCGCCAGCATCGACGAGGACACCCGCGGCTGGTACCTCATGCACACCGCCCGCCGCGGCCGCGTGGTCTCGGTCCGCCCGTCGCGCACCGACGGCACCGTCAAGGCCGGGCTCGCGATCCGCGGCACCGACCCGCGGCGGCTGGGCCGCGAGGAGCAGTTCGCGCTCTTCGAGCGGGAGTTCGCCGACATCGGGTGGGTCGCGCCGCAGCTGCTGGGCGCAATGCGGACCGCGGACGACTGGGCGTACCAGGACCTCGCGCAGGTGAAGCTGGACGGCTGGACCCGCGGCCGCGTCGCGCTCGTCGGCGACGCGGGCTACTGCCCCACCCCGCTCACCGGGCTCGGCACCACCCTCGCACTGGTCGGCGCGTACGTCCTCGCCGGCGAGCTGGGCCACGCCGACGGCGACGTCCCCCGCGCGGTCGCCCGGTACGACGCGGTGATGCGGCCGTTCGTGACCAAGGCGCAGGAGCTGCCGCCCGGCAGCCCCGCGGGGTTCGCGCCGATGGGCCGGATCGGCGTGGCGCTCGGCGACCTCACGTACCGGACGGCCATGACGTGGCCGATGCGGCTGATCTGGGCGGCGCAGTTCGCGAAGGCCGACGGCATCGATCTGCCCGCCTACGCCTGACGCGACTCACGATGTCGGGTTCTGCGGCTATGCGCGTGCACCAGCGCACGTCCGCATACACAGAAGCCGACATCGTGAGCGGCGTAGCGTCGGGCCCATGACCGAAACCGCGCAGACCGTCACCGTGTTCGCCGATGTCCCGCCGGCCGTGCTCTTCGCGGCGCTGGCCCGCCCCGCGGTGCACGCGGCGGCCGACGGATCCGGGATGCTGCGCGGCGTCTCCGGCGGCAGCCCCGAGACGATCACCGGCGTCGGCCAGATCTTCGGCATGGAGATGACCGACGAGCAGGGGCGGCCGTACTCGGTGGACAACCACGTCACCGCCTTCGAACCGGATCGGCGGATCGCGTGGCTGCCCGCCGGGCGCGGGAAGCCGCCCGTCGGCGTCGAGTGGTCGTGGGAGTTCACGCCGGACGGCGAGGGCTCGCTGATCGCCGTCACCTGCGACTGGTCACGGGTGACGAACGAGGCCTACCTCGCGCGGTTCACCCTGCCGCGGGTCTCGGCGGACAAGGTGCGCGCCACCGTCGACGCGGTGATCGCCACGACGCGCTGACCCGCCGAACGACGAAGCCCGCCACCTGCGATGCAGGTGGCGGGCTTGCGTGCGTGGGTGACTACTCCGAGTCGGAGGCGTCCTCCTGCTGCGACTTCGGCAGCGAGTAGCCCGCAGCCTCGGCCGAAGCGTCGTCGGCGAACCAGATCTCGGCGACCGTCGACTCGAAGAAGCGGGTACCGGGACGGTGGTACAGCTTCGAGTCGGCGTTGCCCTTGATCGGGAAGCCCTCGGGAGCCTCGTTGACGTCCTCGAGCGGCGCGTGCGCGCCGGCGGGGAGGTCCGAGCCCTCGGCCGGAGCCTCGGTCTCGACGATCTCCGCAGCCTCGACGGCGGCGGACTTGGCAGCGGCCTGCGAGGCGGCGACGCGCGTGGCACGCGCCCCCTCGGTGGCGGCGAGCTGCTCGGTCACGATCTCGATGACCGCCATGGGGGCGTTGTCGCCCTTCCGGTTCTCGGTCTTGATGATCCGGGTGTAGCCGCCCTGACGGTCGGCGACGGCCGGAGCGATCTCCGCGAACAGCACGTGCACGACGTCCTTGTTGCGGATCTCCTTCATGACCTCGCGGCGGTTGGCCAGCTTGCCGTGCTTGGCATGGCTGATCAGCTTCTCCGCGTAGGGACGCAGGCGCTTGGCCTTCGCCTCCGTGGTCTCGATGCGGCCGTGCTCGAAGAGCGCGGTCGCGAGGTTCGCCAGAATGTGCTTCTGGTGCGAGGCCGAGCCGCCCATCCGGGCGCCCTTAGTGGGCCTAGGCATTGTTTCTCCTGTGGGTGGTTAAGAGCTGTTCAGCTCAGAGCTGCTCGGTCTCGGCGTAATCCTGGTCGCCATCGGCGTCGCCCGAGAACGACGGCTCGTCGCTCCAGGTACCGGTGGCCGGGTCGTACCCGTCGACCTGCGACGGATCGAACGACGCCGGGCTGTCCTTGAGGGCCAGACCCAGCGCGTGCAGCTTGACCTTGACCTCGTCGATCGACTTCTGACCGAAGTTGCGGATGTCGAGAAGATCGGACTCGGTGCGGGCCACGAGCTCGCCCACGGTGTGCACACCCTCGCGCTTGAGGCAGTTGTACGAGCGCACCGTCAGGTCGAGGTCCTCGATCGGCAGCGAGAACGCCGCGATGTGGTCGGCCTCGGCCGGCGACGGGCCGATCTCGATGCCCTCGGCCTCGACGTTGAGCTCCCGGGCGAGCCCGAACAGCTCGACCAGGGTCTTGCCCGCCGACGCCAGCGCGTCACGCGCGGTCATCGAGTTCTTGGTCTCGACGTCCAGGATCAGACGATCGAAGTCGGTGCGCTGCTCGACACGGGTGGCCTCGACCTTGTAGGTCACCTTCAGCACGGGCGAGTAGATCGAGTCGACCGGGATGCGGCCGATCTCGGCGCCCGACGCCTTGTTCTGCACGGCCGGCACGTAGCCGCGGCCCCGCTCGACGACGAGCTCGATCTCGAGCTTGCCCTTGTCGTTCAGGGTGGCGATGTGCAGGTCGGGGTTGTGGACGGTGACCGACGCCGGGGGAACGATGTCGCCCGCGGTGACGGCGCCCGGACCCTGCTTGCGCACGTACATGGTGACCGGCTCGTCGTCCTCCGACGAGACGACCAGGCCCTTGAGGTTCAGGATGACGTCGGTGACGTCCTCCTTCACACCGGGGACCGTGGTGAACTCGTGCAGCACGCCGTCGATGCGGATGCTGGTCACGGCCGCGCCCGGGATGGACGACAGCAGCGTGCGGCGGAGCGAGTTGCCCAGCGTGTAGCCGAAGCCGGGCTCCAGCGGCTCGATGATGAACTTCGAGCGCGCCTCGGAGATGACCTCTTCGCTGAGGGTGGGTCGCTGCGAGATGAGCATTGAGTATTTCCTTCTCTCTGGGCGTCCGCTATTTGACGCCCGTAGAGGGCCGCCGGCGATCTACCGGCGGCCCGTACTACTTACTTCGAGTAGTACTCGACGATGAGCTGCTCCTGGAAGGGCACGACGATCTGCTCACGCTCGGGCACGCGGTGCACGAGGATCCGCAGGGACGACGGGACCACCTGGAGCCACGCCGGAGCGGTGCGCTCGCCGAGGGTCTCACGCGCGATCTGGAACGGCGTGGTGCCGAGCGACTTCGGGCGGACGTCGATGATGTCGTACTGCGAGACGCGGTACGAGGGAACGTCGACGCGGACGCCGTTCACCGTGAAGTGACCGTGGGTCACGAGCTGGCGGGCCTGACGACGGGTACGCGTCAGACCGGCGCGGTAGACGACGTTGTCGAGGCGGGTCTCGAGGATCTGCAGCAGGGCGTCACCGGTCTTGCCGGTGGCGGCCTTGGCCTCCTTGTAGTAGCGCGAGAACTGCTTCTCCATCACGCCGTACATGAAGCGGGCCTTCTGCTTCTCCTTGAGCTGCAGCAGGTACTCGGACTCCTTGATCCGCGCGCGGCCGTGCTGGCCGGGCGGGTAAGGACGACGCTCGAACGCCTCGGAACCGCCGACGAGGTCGACGCCCAGACGACGGGACTTACGGGTGACAGGGCCGGTATAACGAGCCATGGTTTCTCTCTCCTACCTTCCCTAGACCCGACGCCGCTTGGGCGGACGGCAGCCGTTGTGCGGCTGCGGCGTCACGTCGGAAATGGTGCCCACCTCGAGGCCGGCGGCCTGCAGCGAGCGGATTGCGGTCTCGCGGCCCGAACCCGGGCCCTTGACGAAGACGTCGACCTTCTTGACGCCGTTCTCCTGCGCCTTGCGGGCAGCGTTCTCGGCGGCGAGCTGCGCGGCGAACGGGGTGCTCTTGCGCGAGCCCTTGAAGCCGACGTGGCCCGAGGAGGCCCAGCTGATCACGTTGCCACTGGGGTCCGTGATCGAGACGATCGTGTTGTTGAACGTGCTCTTGATGTGAGCGTGGCCGTGCGGGACGTTCTTCTTTTCGCGACGACGCGAAACGCCCTTCTTCGCGCCCGTGGCGCGCGACTTCGGAGGCATTACTTCTTCTTTCCGGCGATGGTCTTCTTCGGACCCTTACGGGTGCGAGCGTTGGTCTTGGTGCGCTGGCCACGCACGGGCAGGCCACGACGGTGGCGGATGCCCTGGTAGCACTGGATCTCGATCTTGCGACGGATGTCGGCCTGCACCTCGCGGCGCAGGTCACCCTCGACCTTGTAGTCCGTGCCCTCGATGAAGTCACGGAGCTTGGTCAGGTCCTCGTCGCTGAGGTCCTTGCTGCGCAGATCCGGGCTCACACCGGTCTCGGTGAGAATCTCAGTCGCGCGGGTACGGCCGATGCCGTAGATGTAGGTCAGTGCGATCTCCATGCGCTTCTCGCGCGGGAGGTCGACACCCATAAGACGTGCCATTCTTGGCGGTTTCCTTCTTCTAAGTCGGAGGTCTGCTCCCCGTCCGTCCTCGGTGGTTCCGGCGCTTTCACGCCGGCCGAGGCCCCGGCCTCCGAGCCGGGGGTGCACAGGGGCTCGTCTGCCCCTGCTGGTGCGGAGAGGTCATCGTGTGTTCAAGCGGCGAACCGCTCGAAGCGCACTGATCTAGCCCTGACGCTGCTTGTGGCGCAGGTTGTCGCAGATCACCATGACCCGACCGTTACGGCGGATCACCTTGCACTTCTCGCAGATCGGCTTGACGCTGGGGTTGACCTTCACGTCAGTCCTATCCAGTTGTTCTCAGTGTTTTTCCGCACCGCCACCGGTAGCCGGAGGGGTGCCACGGCACGCACGACGAAGCCGCGCACGCACGCGATGATCCAGTGTACGCTTCGCGCCCGTCGGCCCCAAATCAGCCGCGAACGGCGCGCGAGCACCGCGCGCGAGGAAGCTCTCATGCTAGCCTCAGGAACGACCGGTGATGCACTATTCACCACTCTAAATTCCCTTGATCTGATCCTCGATCGAAAAGGACCCGCGATGCCTCTGTCCCTCTCCCGCCGCCTGGGCGTCGCCGCCACCGCCGCCGTCGGCGTCGCGGCCTCCCTCCTGGTCTCCGCCGCCCCCGCGACGGCCGCTCCGCGCGTCGTCGTGGGCCCCGGCTCCGAGATCGACATCGTGCAGAAGGAGACGGCCGACGGCATCGAGGTCGCCGCGTGCACCCTCGGCGTGCTCGCCACCACCCCCGACGGCCGCCGCGTCGGCGTCACTGCCGGGCACTGCGGCAAGGCCGGCCAGGAGGTCACCGTCCCCGCGCCCGGCCAGGCCCGCGCGCTCATCTCCGTCGGCAAGATCGAGAAGTCCTCGAACCCGCCCACCAAGACGATCGACGGCCGCGAGGTCTCGACCAACATCTCGCACCCCGACTGGGGCACCGTCTCCTTCAAGCAGGGCGTGCCGCTCGTCAACCGCCTCGGCAAGGCCGCGCCGCGCTCGCTCGGCAAGGCCCGGATCGGCGACAAGGTCTGCAGCCAGGGCCGCACCAGCGGCTGGGTCTGCGGCACCGTCACCGACCTCACCGCCAACCGCTTCCGCACCGACCTCAAGCTGCGCTCGGGCGACAGCGGCGCGTCGCTGATCCGCCTGTCCGACGGTGCCGCCCTCGGCATCCACGCCACCGGCTCGGCCGAGCCCGGTTCCGACGGCTCCGAGGTCTCCGACTACTGGGACCTGGGCTTCGTCCTCGCCCAGGCCGGCGGCCTGCGCCTGGCGGTCTAGCACCCCGAACACGAAGAAGACCCACCCCGCGGGGTGGGTCTTTCTCGTCTGTTCGTGCTGCGCGCTACGCGGTCACTTGTACCGGTAGACGATGCGCCCGCGCGTCAGGTCGTACGGAGAGAGCTCCACGACGACCCGGTCCTCGGGCAGAATACGAATGTAGTGCTGCCGCATCTTGCCGCTGATGTGGGCGAGCACCTTGTGCCCGTTCTCCAGCTCGATGCGGAACATTGCGTTGGGGAGCGGCTCGACGACGCGGCCCTCCACCTCGATGGCTCCGTCCTTCTTCGCCATACCCTCCACGATCCTGTTGTCTTCAGCGGACGCCGTGTGCGACCTGTGCCCCTCCTGAACGGACGGGCATGCGGCCGAACGCCGCGCTACCCACCTATTCTACGCGCTCAGGACTCGTCCGACGAATCCTGCCCGGAACCGCCCCCGGCCTTGACGAGGTGCAACGCGAGTTCGACCGAGTCGGGAACGAAGTCGGCGGGGTCCGCGGCGACCGCCGCGAGCAGATCGTCCGGCGTCGTCCACGCGCCGCTCTCCACCTCCTCGGGCTGGTGCACGACCGCCCCGTCGTACGTGCAGACGTACTGGAAGCACACGAACCGGGTACGGGGATCCTCGTAGGCCCGCACGCCGACGGGCCGCAGCTCCACCCCGTGCACCCCGAGCTCCTCGAAGGCCTCGCGCGCCGCACCGTCGTCCGGCGACTCCCCCGCCAGGAGCACCCCGCCCGCCGTGAAGTCGCGCAGCCCTGGGTAGACGTCCTTGATCGGCGTGCGGCGGTGCACGTAGATCCGGCCGGCGGAGTCGAAGACGAGGACGCCGGTGGTGCCGTGCCGCAGGTTCTCGGCGCGCACCCGCGACCGCGGCGCCGCCCCCGCGGGGCGCCCGGCGTCGTCGTAGAGCGCCACGATCTCGTCCGTCATTTCTCCACAGTATGAGCCAAACCCTGGACACCGCACCGCGCGTGCACTTGTATCGGGGCCATGAGCAATCCGGACAGCCCGAACTGGCATTTCGAGACCACGCAGATCCACGCCGGGCAGGCGCCCGACGGGGCCACCAACGCGCGCGCGCTGCCGATCTACCAGACCACGTCGTACACGTTCAACAACACCGATCACGCCGCGGCGCTGTTCGGGCTGGCCGAGCCGGGCAACATCTACACCCGCATCATGAACCCGACGCAGGACGCGGTCGAGCAGCGGATCGCCGCGCTCGAGGGCGGCGTCGCCGCGCTGCTCGTGGCCTCGGGCCAGGCGGCCGAGACGCTCGCGATCCTCAACGTCGCCGAGTCGGGCGACCACCTCGTCAGCTCGCCGTACCTGTACGGCGGCACCTACAACCTGCTGCACTACACCCTCGCCAAGCTGGGCATCGAGGTCACCTTCGTCGAGAACCCGGACGACCTGGAGCAGTGGCGCGCCGCAGTCCGCCCCAACACCCGCGCCTTCTTCGCCGAGACCATCTCGAACCCGCGCGGCCACGTGCTCGACATCGCCGGCGTCTCCGGTGTGGCCCACGAGAACGGTCTGCCGCTCATCGTCGACAACACCGTCGCGACCCCGTACCTGCTGAACCCGCTCCAGCACGGCGCTGACATCGTCGTGCACTCGGCCACCAAATACCTCGGCGGCCACGGCGCCGCGATCGGCGGCGTCATCGTCGACGGCGGCAACTTCGACTGGACGCAGGGTCGGCACCCGAACTTCACCACCCCGGACCCCTCGTACCACGGCGTCGTCTTCGCCGACCTCGGCGCGCCCGCCTTCGCGCTCAAGGCCCGCGTGCAGCTGCTGCGCGACCTGGGCCCCGCGATCTCGCCGTTCAACGCCTTCCTGCTCTCGCAGGGCATCGAGACGCTGAGCCTGCGCGTGGAGCGGCACGTCGAGAACGCGCAGAAGGTCGCCGAGTACCTCTCCGGCCAGGAGGGCGTGACCTCCGTGATCTACGCCGGCCTCCCCTCGTCGCCGTACTACGACCGCGCGAAGGAGCTGCTACCCAAGGGTGCCGGCGCCATCGTCGCCTTCGAGCTGGCCGGCGGCGTGCCCGCGGGCAAGGCCTTCGTCGACGCCCTGGAGCTGCACAGCCACGTCGCGAACATCGGCGACGTGCGGTCGCTGGTGATCCACCCCGCGTCGACCACGCACTCGCAGCTCACCGAGCAGGAGCAGCTCGAGGCCGGCGTCACGCCGGGCCTGGTGCGCCTGGCCGTGGGCATCGAGCACATCGACGACATCCTCACCGACCTGCAGCTCGGCCTCAAGGCCGCTGCGAACGCGTCCTAGGGAGCCTGCGATGCGCGCGCTGCGGTGGTTGCGACGGGCGGTCCGTTCCGCCCTCCAGGACGACGACGCCTGGGCCGCGGCCGTGCAGCGCGGCTGTACCTGAGATCAGGTCCTCCTCGATGGCACCCCCGAGTCACGGACTCGGGGGTGCCATCGTCTGAGCGCTCTCGGATTCTGTCCGATCCGGACAGGGATTTCACTGGGATCCGATTGGGATGTGCCTGGTAGATTGGTCCCATGGAAGCAACAGTGGATTCCGTGGGCCGGATACTCGTCCCGAAACAGCTTCGCGACGCCCTCGGCATCACGCCTGGCTCGGTGGTCGACATCTCCTGGTACGGCAGCGGAGTTCAGATCACTCCCGGGGGCCGTACGGCCCGGCTGGAGCGGGACGAAGACGGTCGCCTCGTCGCGGTGGGCGGCGGCCCCCTCACCGACGAGGTGGTTTTCGCCCTGATCGACGCCGGGCGCAGATGACCGACGACGTCGCTATCGCAGTGGACACGTCCGTAGCTGTTGCACTTCTGTTCGCGGAGCACGACCACCATGCCGCCGTCGCCGCCTGGGCGAAGGGCAAGCGGCTCGCGCTGAGCGGGCATGCGCTCGCCGAGACCTACTCGGTTCTCACCCGGTTGCCCGGCGAACATCGCCTGACGCCCGACGACGCTGCCCGATTGATCGACGACAGTTTTCCCGAGAAGTTCGCGCTCCCACCGGCGGCAGGAGCTGAGGTCCACCACCGCTGTGTGGAGACGAACATCGCGGGTGGACAGGTGTACGACGCACTCGTCGCCTTCGCCGCCCTCGACAACGGCGCAGTGCTCGCGACACGGGACGGCCGCGCTCGCGGCACCTACAACGCCATCGGCGTGACCACGATCCTCATCGCTTCGTGATCGATCTCTCCCACCACTCCAGCTCAGCCCGGACCTGGATCTCCAGGGCCACGGTGGCGGATCCCGGCACGTCGATGCTGCCTCCAGACCAACGCACCTGACGGATTCGCCGGCCACGTCGTGTCGACATCGGCCATCCTGGCTTCGACGTCCCCTCGTACCGCGCATCCGGCGCGATACGCCGAGAGGAGCGAGCCGTGAAGTACGTCATCCTGATCCACTCCAATCCCCAGCCCTGGGGACACCCCACCGGGGACTTCCTGCCCGAGTACCGCGACGTCGACCCCGCCGTGAAGGCGCGGATGGACGCCGACTTCGAACGGCTCCTCACCGAGTTGGACGAGCGCGGCGAGCTCGTCGGGGGCGAGGCGCTCGGCGATCCCGTCTCGTCGCGCCTGTACCGCTGGCACGACGACGCGCCCCTCGCGGTCGACGGGCCGTACTCCGAGACGAAGGAGCACCTCGCGGGCTTCTTCCTGATCGACGTGGAGGACCGGCGGCGGGCGGAAGTCGTGGCCGCGCAGTTCTCCGGCCCCGGCGAGACCGTCGAGCTGCGCCCGGTGATGGGCCCGGGCGGCGACGAATCCTGAGCGCCGTGCCCGCCGGCGACGCCTTCGAGGACGTGTGGCGGCGCGAGTCGCCGCACGTCCTGGCCGCGCTCCTCCGCGTCCGCGCCGATCTCGCGGCGTGCGAGGACGCGGCGCAGGAGGCCGCCGAGGCCGCGGTCCGGCAGTGGCCGCGAGACGGGACGCCGCACGATCCGCGCGGGTGGTTGATCCGCGTGGCGCAGCGGCGCCTCATCGATCGATGGCGGTCGGAGGCCGCCCGCACCCGTCGCGAGGAGGCCGACGCACGACGAGCGACCGCCGCCGAGGTCTCGTCGGCCGACGACACCGTCGACCTCCTGCTGCTCTGCGCCCACCCGGCGCTGAGCCGGCCCTCCCAGGTCGCGCTGGCCCTGCGCGCCGTGGCCGGACTCGGCGTGGAGCGCATCGCCGCCGTGTACCTCGTACCTCCCCGGACGATGACGCAGCGGCTGACCCGCGCCCGGGCCGCCCTGCGGGACGCCGGCGCGACCTTCCCCGTGCCGTCCGGCGCGGAGCTCCCCGGTCGCGTGGCCGCCGCCCTGGACGTGTGCCACCTGATGTTCACGGCCGGGTACACCCGCAGCTCCGGAACCGACCTGCTGGACGACGAGCTGACGGCGGAGGCGCTGCGCCTGACCCGGCGGATGGTCGCGGCCTTCCCCGACCACGACGAGGCGGCCGGCGCCCTCGCGCTCATGCTGCTCACCGACGCGCGAGCGCCGGCCCGCGTCGACGACCGCGGGGACCTCGTCCCCCTCGCCGAGCAGGATCGCTCGCGCTGGCGGCGCGACGCGATCGCCGAGGGCGTGGCGATCCTCGAGGAGCTGCTCCCCCGCGGCCACGTGGGCACCTTCGCTCTGCAGGCCGCGATCGCAGCGGTGCACGCGGAGGCCGACACCTACGACGACACGGACTGGGCGCAGATCCTCGTCCTGTACCGCATGCTCGAGCGGGTCGCGCCGTCGGCCACAGTCGCGCTCAATCACGCTGTCGCGGTGGGGATGGCGTACGGGCCGGAGGCGGGCCTCGCGCTGCTCGCCCGCCTGGACGACGACCGCGCGCTGCGCGACGGACACCGGCTCCCCGCCGCCCGAGCGCACCTGTCCGAGCTGGCCGGCCGCACCGACGACGCGGCCGCGGCGTACCGCATCGCGGCGGCGCGCACGGCGAGCCTCCCCGAACAGCGGTACCTCAACCGGCGCCTCCGCGACCTCGGTGCATGACGCCGCCGCCGCCCGAGGGCCGGGCGCTCAGCGCTCCAGGGCCGCGCGGACCTGGTTCTCCAGGGCGACGGTGGCAGAGCGCGGCAGGTCGATGAGGCCGTCGAGCTCCGCCCGCGCGCGCTGATACGCCTGCTGGCGTTCCGGGCCGGTCGCGGAGGAGTCGAGCGCGACGGCGAGCAGCCGCTGCGCCTTGGCGAGGCGCTCCTGCTCCAGCGGCGAGAAGTCGCCGCGGCGGCGGCGTTTCGCCTCCTGCTCCGCGACGTCGAACGCGCCGGCGTACGCGTGCACCGCGTCGCGGTACTGCTCGACGTCCGACGCGGACGCCTCGTCGGGCGAATCCGGGCGGAGCAGGTCGGCGCGACGCTTGGCCTTGTGGAAGTCGACGGTCAGCGGCTCCCGCATGTCCACCATCATCGGGAAGTCGAGGATGGTGGCGAGATCCGTCTCGTAGCCGAACCAGCGCGTGTCGACGCCGTCGTGGGCGGCGACGGCGCGCTCGAGCTCCCGCTGGACCTGCGCCGCGTCGACCCGGCCCATGCCCTGCGCGGTGGCCAGCGCCACCTTGGTCTCCTGCTTGATGCGGTACTTCTCCAGGCGGCGCGCCGCGCGACGCTCGTACCAGACCGACAGGCCCTTCGTACTGCCGCCGAGCACGAAGACGAGCCACCAGTAGTCCTTGACGAGTTCCACCAGCTGGTCCACTCCACCAGGGTACGTACCGCGGCGAACGGGCACGGCGTCGTTCGCGACGATCCGCCGTGCCCGTCCGGCTACTGCTGCTCCGCGTTCTCCTCCTGCTCCGCGTTCGCGGTCACGATGTCGACCACGTACTGGGCGAGGCCCGGCGCGATGTCCTCGTAGTGCTTCCGGAACCGGTGATCGGTCACGTACATCTGCGCCACGCACACCTGCATCGCGTGGTCGCAGTCGTACCAGCGGTCGATCCCGGCGCGGTGCCGCTCGGCGAGCTCGTTCGCCTCGGGCGAGCCGGGCGCGACGCCGCGGGCCAGGCCGTCGGCGAGCGCGGCCTCGAGGGCGTCGCCCTCGGCCTTGAGCTGCTTCCAGTCGTCCTTGCTCAGCTTCGCGGTGCGCTCGGCGCTCTGCTTCCAGGCGTCGGTGTCGCCCCAGCGCTGCTCCGCCTCGTCGGCGTAGCCCTCGCCGAGCCAGTCGGCGCCGAAGATCTCGGTCTGCTCCTCGGCGGTGAGGGTGATCCCCCGCTTCTTGCTGTTCATCATGTCCTCCACAGCCGCGACCATCCGGTGCAAACGGTCGATCCGCTCGGAGAGCAGCGTGTGCTGCGCCTCCAGGTGGGCCATGGCGTCGGCCGACGGATCGTCGAGCAGGGTCGCTATCTGCTCGAGCGGGAAGCCCAGCTCCCGGTAGGTCAGCACGCGGTGCAGCCGCTCGACGTCGTCGTCCGAGTAGGCCCGGTAGCCGGCGCTGGTGCGCGCCGACGGCGGAACCAACCCGATCTCGTCGTAGTGGTGCAACGTGCGGACGCTGACCCCGGTCATCCGCGCGATGGCGCCGACCGTGTGGAAGGACTTCCGTTCGTTCACGCCGACCACGCTCCCGCCTCACGTCGCGTGAGGGTCAAGAGCGTTTCCATCGCCGCAGGTCAGGGACGCGGAGTGAGGATGCGGGGGCCGTCGGCGGTGACGGCGACGGTGTGCTCCCAGTGCGCGGACCGCGCACCGTCGTCCGTGACGACGGTCCAGTCGTCGGCGAGGACGGAGGTGTCGGGGGTGCCCAGGGTGAGCATCGGCTCGATCGCGAGGGTGGATCCGACGACGAGGTGCGGGCCCTTGCCCGGGTCGCCCTCGTTGGCGAGGAAGGGCTCCATGTGCATCTCGCGGCCGATGCCGTGGCCGCCGTAACCGTCGACGATCGCGAACTCGCGGCCCAGCCGCGCCGACTGCGCGTACGTGGCGGTCTCGATGGCGTGCGAGACGTCGGTGAGGCGGTTGCCGTCAAGCATGGCGGCGATGCCGGCCTCCATCGCGAGGCGCGTGGCCTCGGAGAGGTCCTCGTCCGCCTTGGACAGCTCGCCCACGCCGAAGGTCCACGCGGAGTCGCCGTGCCAGCCGTCGAGGATCGCACCGCAGTCGATGGAGACCAGGTCGCCGAGGGCGAGCACCGTCGAGCGATCCGGGATGCCGTGGACGACGACCTCGTTCACCGAGGAGCAGATCGAGCCCGGGAAGCCGTGGTAGCCCTTGAAGGACGGGACCGCGCCGGCCTCGCGGATCACCGTCTCGGCGACCTCGTCGAGTTCGTGGGTGGAAACGCCGACGCGGGCGGCGTCGCGGACCGCGACGAGCGCGCGGCCCACGACGGCGCCCGCGGCGGCCATCGCGTCGAGCTCTCCCGCGGAGCGGAAGGGCACGGTCTTCTTACGGCGGAAACGACTCACTTGTCGAGCTGCGCGGTCACGCGGCCGAGGACCTCGTCGACGGTGCCGACGGCGTCGATGTGCGTGACGAAGTCGCCGTAGTAGGCGAGCAGCGGCGCGGTCTGGTTCTCGTACACGTGCAGGCGGTTACGGATGACCTCTTCGGTGTCGTCCGCGCGGCCGCGGGCGAGCATCCGCTCGACGACGGTGTCCTCAGGGACCTCGAAGGAGACCACGGCGTCGAGCTTCTGGCCGCCCTCGGCGAGGATCTCACCCAGCGCGTCCGCCTGGTCGGTGGCGCGGGGGAAGCCGTCGAGGATGAAGCCGTTCTTCGCGTCGGGCTCCGCCAGGCGCGAACGCACCATGTCGACGGTGACCGACGACGGGACGAGCTCGCCGGCGTCCATGTACTTCTTGGCCTCGACGCCCAGCGCGGTGCCCTCGCTGATGTTCGCGCGGAACAGGTCGCCCGTCGAGATGTGCGGAATGCCGTACTTCTCCGACAGCCGCTCCGCCTGCGTGCCCTTGCCGGCGCCGGGAGGGCCCAGAATAACGAGTCTCACTTGAGGAATCCTTCGTAGTTACGTTGCATCAACTGACTCTCGATCTGCTTCGTGGTATCGAGCGCCACGACCACGATGATGAGGACCATCGTGCCGCCGAACGGCAGATTACTCATGTTCGAGCCGCTACCGGTGAGTTCGATGAAGAGGTTCGGGAGGATCGCGATGATGCCGAGGTACAGCGAGCCGGGCAGCGTGATGCGCTGCAGCACGTAGTTCAGGTAGTCGGCCGTCGGCTTGCCGGGACGGATGCCCGGGATGAAGCCGCCGAACTTCTTCATCTCGTCGGCGCGCTCCTCCGGGTTGAAGGTGATCGCGACGTAGAAGTACGTGAAGAAGATGATCAGCGCGAAGTAGATCACGATGTGCCAGGTGCTGCCGGGGTTCACCAGGTTGGTCTGGATCCACTGCACCCAGCCCGCGGTCGAATCACTCGCGACGAGCTGGATGACCAGCTGCGGCAGGTACAGCAGCGACGAGGCGAAGATGACCGGGATGACGCCGGCGGTGTTCACCTTGAGCGGCAGGTAGGTCGACGAGCCGCCGTACATCTTGCGGCCGACCATGCGCTTGGCGTACTGCACCGGGATGCGGCGCTGACCCTGCTCGACGAAGACGACGGCGACGAGGATCAGGAAGACCGCGAAGCAGACGAGGCCGAAGGCGAGGCCGCCCTGGCTCTGCAGGATCTGCTGGCCGTCGGCGGGCAGGCGCGAGGCGATGCCGGCGAAGATGAGCAGCGACATGCCGTTGCCGATGCCGCGCTCGGTGATCAGCTCACCGAACCACATGACCAGGATCGCGCCGGCGGTCATGGTGGCGACGATGACGGTCAGCGAGAAGATGCCGTTGTCGGCGAGGATGCCGGGGCAGTCGGGCAGCAGGTTGCCGCGCGAGGCCATCGCGACGATCGCGGTCGCCTGCAGCAGCGCCAGCGCCACCGTGAGGTAGCGGGTGTACTGCGTGATCTTCGCCTGACCGGCCTGACCCTCCTTACGGAGCGTCTCGAAGCGCGGGATGACCACCATCAACAGCTGGATGATGATCGACGCGGTGATGTACGGCATGATGCCGATCGCGAACACCGACAGCTGCAGCAGCGCGCCGCCGGAGAACATGTTGATCAGCGAGTAGACCTGACCGCTGTCGCCGCTCGTGGCCTTGTCGACGCACTCGGTGATGGTTCCGAAGTTCACACCGGGCGACGGCAACGTGGCGCCGAGCCGGTAGAGCACGAGGATGCCCAGGACGATCAGGATCTTCCGCCGCAACTCCGGGGTCCGGAAGATCGGGACTAGGGCCGAAAGCACACATCCTCCTGGCAGCCGGGCGGCCCGGACGGGCCGCCCCACGCTCGTGGACATCTGCTCCGCACGCGGCGGAGCAGGACGTCCTCATGGGTAATCCTGCAAACGTATGAACTCTAACAGCCGTACTCATCACGGCTGTTCACGGTGGGTACCGGCCGGCAGGAGACAACCGGCACCGTCGTGCAGTGAAACGAGAGCCGCGGTAGGCACCGGTGACCGGCGCCTACCGCGGCGTCCACGTTTCGAGCGCGAGGACTAGGCCTCGGCCGAGGGCTTGAGCTCGGTGGTCGAACCACCGGCGGCCTCGATCTTCGCCTTGGCGGCGCCGGTGACCTTGGTCGCCGTCACGTCCACCTTGACGCTGATCTCGCCGTCGCCCAGCACCTTGACGACACGGTTCTTGCGAACCGCACCGGCGGCGACGAGCTCGTCGATGCCGATGGTGCCGCCCTGCGGGAACAGGCGAGCGATGTCGCCGACGTTCACCACCTGGTACTCGACACGGTTGCGGTTCTTGAAGCCCTTGAGCTTCGGCAGCCGCATGTGCAGCGGCATCTGGCCGCCCTCGAAGTTCACGGGGACGTTCTTGCGCGCCTTGGTGCCCTTGGTGCCGCGACCGGCGGTCTTACCCTTGGAGCCCTCACCGCGACCCACGCGGGTCTTGGCCGTCTTCGCGCCCTTCGCGGGACGGAGATCGTGCAGCTTGATAGCCATTGCTTACACCTCCTCCACTTCCACGAGATGCGATACGACCTGGATCAGGCCGCGGTTGACGGGGGTGTCCTCACGGACGACCGACTTGCGGATGCCCTTGAGGCCCAGGGTGCGCAGGCTGTCGCGCTGGTTCTGCTTGAGCCCGACGAGGCCTCGCACCTGGGTGATCTTCAGCTCTGCCATGACTTACGCTCCCTGACCTGCACGGGCGCGGAGCATGCCGGCCGGGGCCACGTCCTCGATGGGCAGGCCGCGACGAGCCGCGACCTCCTCGGGACGCTGCAGCTCCTTGAGAGCGGCCACGGTCGCGTGCACCACGTTGATGGCGTTGTCCGAGCCGAGGCTCTTGGCGATGACGTCGTGGACGCCGGCCGCCTCGAGCACGGGACGCACGGCGCCACCGGCGATGACACCGGTACCCGGGCTGGCGGGACGCAGCAGCACGACGCCGGCCGCGGCCTCACCCTGCACCGGGTGCACGATGGTGTTGCCGATCATGGGGACGCGGAAGAAGTTCTTCCGAGCCTCCTCGACGCCCTTCTGGATGGCCGCAGGAACTTCCTTGGCCTTGCCGTAGCCGACACCGACCATGCCCTGGCCGTCACCGACGATCACGAGGGCGGTGAAGCTGAAGCGACGACCACCCTTCACGACCTTCGAGACGCGGTTGATGGTGACGACCTTCTCGATGAACTGGCTCTTCTCGGCCTCGCGGCCACCACGCTGATCGCGGTCGCGGCCACCACGGCCGCCGCGGCGGTCGTTGCTGTTGTTATCGGGACCGTTGTTTCCGGCGGGGCCGTTGCTGCCGCCGTCACGACGCTGACGTCCGGGCATCAGGCTGCCTTTCGTTCGGTGGAAAACATGCTGGTACGAGTCATCAGAACGTCAGCCCGCCTTCGCGAGCGGCGTCCGCGAGCGCGGCGATCCGGCCGTGGTACTTGTTGCCACCACGGTCGAACACGACGGCGTCCACGCCGGCAGCCTTGGCACGGGCCGCGATGAGCTCGCCGACCTTCTTGGCCTGGGCCGACTTGTCGCCGCCCGCAGCCTTGACGTCCGCCTCGAGCGTCGACGCCGCGGCCAGCGTGTGGCCCTTGAGGTCGTCGATCAGCTGGACGTGGATGTGCCGGCTCGAGCGCTTGACCGCGAGCCGCGGACGGACCGCGGTGCCCTCGATCTTCTTGCGCAGGCGGAAGTGACGACGGGCCTTCGACGTACGACGGCGCGTCGAGACGTCCTTGCCCATCGGGATGCGCTTCTTGTTCTCAGTCTGAGTTGCCATGAGTTACTTACCCGTCTTTCCGACCTTGCGACGGATCTGCTCACCCTCGTACCGCACGCCCTTGCCCTTGTAGGGATCGGGACGACGGAGCTTGCGGATGACCGCCGAGACCTGGCCGACCTGCTGCTTGTCGATGCCGGACACGGAGAACTTGGTCGGGCTCTCCACCACGAAGGTGATGCCCTCGGGCGCCTCGATCGGGACCGGGTGGCTGTAGCCCAGGGAGAACTCGAGGTCCTTGCCCTTGAGCGCCACGCGGTAACCGACGCCGTAGATCTCCATCTTCTTGGTGTAACCCTCAGTCACACCCGTCACCATGTTGGCGACCAGCGTCCGCGACAGACCGTGCAGCGCCTTGTTGCGCCGCTCGTCGTCGGGACGGGCGACCACGATGGCGCCCTCATCGTTCTTCGACACCGAGATCGGCTCGGAGACGGTCAGCGCCAGCTGGCCCTTGGGGCCCTTGACGGTGACGTCCTGGCCGGCGATCTGCACGTCGACGCCCGTGGGAACGACCACGGGGTGCTTACCAATTCGCGACATAAGTTTCTGTCCCCTTACCAGACGTAAGCGAGGACTTCGCCGCCCACGCCCTGCTTGGCTGCCTGGCGGTCCGTGAGGAGGCCCGAGGACGTGGAGATGATCGCCACGCCCAGGCCGCCCAGGACCTTCGGCAGATTGGTGGACTTCGCGTACACGCGCAGACCGGGCTTCGACACGCGGCGCAGGCCGGCGATCGAACGCTCACGGCTGGGGCCGTACTTCAGCGAAACGACGAGGTTCTTGCCGACCTCGGCGTCCTCGGTACGGAAGTCGGTGATGTAGCCCTCACGCTTGAGGATCTCGGCGATGTTCGCCTTGATCTTCGAGTGCGGGAGCGTCACCTCGTCGTGGTACGCCGAGTTGGCGTTGCGCAGACGGGTCAAGAAGTCTGCGATCGGATCAGTCATGGTCATGACAGATTCGTCTACCTTTCTCGCAGCGGTTCCCATACATCGCCGGCGGTCTGGTGCCTGGCTCTCGACAGCGCGAAAGACGGGCCTGGAACGTCCGACGGTGGGCCTACTACGAAGCAAACCGTCCTGCAATACCGTTGCACTGCAGGGATTCCGGACCGGCGAACCGGTTCGGGGAAGTGCGCCGGCCGTGCTCGAAGCACGACAGGCAACCTCACTAGTGTAGAGAAAGTGCCGGTCAGAGTCGAATCGGAGGCTCTTGTCCCCCGGCGCCGGGCGGCCTAGCGTGAGGATCATGCCCTCGGTGAACGATCTCGTCCGCGATCCCCGGCTCTACCAGGCGGCCGCGGCCGGGCAGGCCACGGACGCCGCCATCTGCATCCAGCCCATCCCGTACGTCGCGCAGTGCCTCGACGACGTCGGCTGGCCCGACGGTGGCCGCTGGTTCTTCCCGCTGGTCAAGGGCGCGTCGGCGCTGGGCCTCGCGGCCGCACCGCGGTGGCCGGGTCTGGCCCGGCTCACCGCGATCATGCTGACGCTGTACTTCTGCACGGCCGTCGGGCTGCACATCCGCGCGCGCGACCTGCGGCTGAACTTCGCGGCGGCCTCGTCGCTGCTGGTCTTCTACGCAGCGCTCGCCGCGACGGGTCCCCGGGTCAGTTCACCCGCAGCGTCGTCGTGACCGGCGTCGGGTTCTGGGTGAGGTCCAGGACCGGGCAGTGCTTGTCGACGGTGTCCGTCAGCTCGCGGTAGCGCTCCTCGGTGTCCGGGCCGGTGATGTCGACCGTGACGCGGACCGCGGTGAAGCCCGGGCGGACCGTCTCGTCGAGGCCGAAGAAGCCGCGCACGTCGAGGTCACCCTCGGCGCTGAGCTTCAGCTCGTCGATGGTGATGCCCAGCTTGTCGGCGTAGAAGCGGTAGGTCACCACCTGGCAGGACAGCAGCGCGCCCAGGTAGGCCTCGACGGGGTTGATCGCGGTGTCGTCGCCGCCGAGCGTCGGCGGCTCGTCGACCACGAGGGTGTGCTGGCGCGCCGTGGTGACGCTGCCGACCGTGCCCTGCGGGACGGCCGTCGCCGCGAAGACGACGTGCGCGTTGGCGGTGTTGCGGGTGACGGCCTGGTCGGTCGCGTCGATGATGGCGGCGAGCGTTCCGGTGGCGGATGCGGTCATGGGGCACTCCTGATTCGGACGGTTGATTCCTTCGCGGAACATATGTCCGTTCCCGCGGCCGCACAGCGGTTGCGGTCAGCGTGATTCGCTGCCGATACGCTGAGCGCGTGTCCACCTTCCTGACGGTCGCCCTGCTCTCCGTGCTCACCACGGTGGGCCTGGTCGGGGCCGTCGCGTCCGACGGTGCCGCCTCCCTGGCCTGGGCGATCGGGACTGTCGTGGTCGCGGGCGTACTCGCGTGGCGGCTGCGGTCCGCGCCGCCGGGAATGGGGCTGGTCGCCGCGTTCGTCACCGGCATCCTCATCGTCTCCGCCGGCCTCCCCGCGGCGATCGTGCTGACGGAGTCGCGGGGGTCGGGCTCGCCGGCATCGAGCACGGCCGGGGCAGGGGTGGCGCCCGGCTCCGCGAGCCCGGTGGCGGACCCGTCGACCGAGCTCCGGCGCGCCGTCGCGAAGGCCGGAGAGATCCAGCCCGGCGGCGCGGACTCCCTCCTCGAGATCGACATCGACGAGAACACCACCCGGGTGACGACGCTGGACCTCACCACCGGCCAACGCGTCTCCGCGTACTTCTCCCGCAGCAGCGACAAGTGGTACGAGCCGACCCGCAACTCCACGAACGACCGTGCCGACTCCGCCTTCCGCGCCTCCGACATCGCGGGGCTCGATCTCACCGCGACGGCGGCGAAGGTGACCGCGGCCGCGGACACGATCGGCATGGACCGGAGCTCTCCCCACGCGTCCGACGGCATCGAGATCGAGCGGCGAAGCGGCGACAAGCGCCTGGTCGCGACCTTCGGCATGTCGGGCGTGGACGTCGAGACCGACGCCGCGGGAAACCTGCCCGACAACCTCGCGCTCGCGAAGGTCGACGGTCTCCTCCCCATCGCCGAGCGACTGCTGCGCACGAACGGCCTCGATCCCGCGCAGCCGGTGATCGACGAGCTGCAGTACCGCGTCTTCGCGCCGAACGTCGGCTCGGTCGGCAGCGGGAAGGGCACCGTCGAGATGCGGATCTCGGGCGGCGGCCGCTCCGGCACCCTCAAGGAGACCGTCGGCAAGTTCCCCGAGGTGAGCCTCAGCCCGTCGCGATCGACGAGCAGCTCGGCGTTCGCGCTGCGCGTCGTGACGGCCGCCGGGATCGAGCGAGCGCGAGCCGACCTCGTGCAACGCTTCTCCGTGCTGCCGATCGACGCGCACGCCCTGGGCATCGAGGTCGACGAGGACAGCCGGGCCCACACCTCCGACCGGACGGCGCCGCCCGTGATGGAGGTCGGCCTCGGGCCGGGCTCGAACGCGAGCGCCTACTACCGGCTGGACGGCGCCTTCGTGCGCACCGACTAGATGCCGGCGTCTACGTGCGGGCGGCGGTGAGGCGGCGGACCGTGGCGACCTCGGCGTCGCGGTAGGCGCGGCCGTCGGGCCAGAGCAGGTCGTGGAACCACTGCTGCGGCTGGCGCGCGCCGACGTAGGGCTGCTTCCACGAGTCCCACGGGTAGTAGGTCTGGCTGCGGCCGGCCACGAAGCCCCACTGGTAGGCGTCGATGCCGAGTTCCTTGCAGATCGGGAGGATCGTCTCGATGGTGCTGCCCTGCGGGCGGGCCATGTACTCGGTGAGGAGCATCGGGCGCCCCTGCTTGGCGAGGTCGGCGGCCATGGCGCGGAACTTCTCCGGCGGGTCGTAGCTGTGGAAGCTGATCACGTCGGACTGCTCCAGCTGGATCGCGCGGATCTCGGGGCGGGTGTCGGCCCAGACACCGGAGGTCAGCGGTTGCGTCGGCCCGCCGGCGCGGGCCCACGCGAAGGCCTGCGGCAGCAGCTTCGCGACGCGGGCGACCTTGTCGGGCGGGCTCAGCGGGTACGAGTCGGCGAGGTTCTCCGGCTCGTTCCACACGTCCCACGCGACCACGCGGGGATCGTTCGCGAAGGCCTTGACCACGCCGGTCGCGTAGGCCTGCAGGCCCGCGGTGTCGGCGTTCGTCAGGCCCGCGGCGCCGGGGCTCTGCACCCACGTCGAGTTGTGCACGCCGGGCGTGGGCTCGCGCTGCACGCCGGGCTTCGGGCTCGGGTCCCAGCACGAGTCGAACAGCACGAACATGATCTTGATGCCGTTGTTGTGAGCGATCGTGAGGAAGGCGTCGAGGCGCTGCACGAAGCCGGTGGGGTCGGCGGTCCACAGCTGGTCCTGCAGGAAGACGCGCATGGTGGTCATCCCCAGACCGCGGGCCCAGCCGAGCTCGAGGTTCATCCGGTTCGGGTCGAAGGTCTGCGCCTGGAACATCTCGAACTGGTTCCCGGCGTTGGCGTTGATGTAGTTGGCCCCGACCATCCACGGGTTCTGCGTGCGCCACTGCTGCGCCCGCTCGGGCGTCCAGCGCGCTGCCGGCCCGGCGGGGTTCGCGCCCGGTGTCGTCGCGCCCGGGGTCGTCGGCCCGACCGTGCCGCCCGCCCCCGTCCCGGAGCCGGGGTCGGCGGCGGCGCGCGCGGCCACCATCACGGCCGGCAGCGCGGCGGCGGTCCCCAGCAGAACCCGTCGAGTCACAGCAGTCACATCAACACCATACGCAACAACAATCACAGAACGGTGAAGGCCGGGTGCCGTCGCGCGTCGCAAAACCGGCCGTTTCCGGGCTCGCGACGACGTATTCGCATCGTCACGCAGACTTCGGCCGGTTTCGGAACGGGTGTCAGCCCTCGATGGCCTTGCGGGCCTCGGCCTCCAGCTCGGCGCGGAAGCGGGGCGGCGCGGGGAGCACGCCACGGTCGACGAGCTTGTCGACGGTGCTGACCACCTGGTTCAGGTACGCGGCCCGCTCGGCGGCGACGCTCGACGACGCGTGCCGGTACAGCTTGAGGCCGCGGTCGAGGTCGCGCACGTCCTCGTCGGCGAGGCCGTCGGAGCCGGTGCTGCGGGCGTACCGATCGGCGGCGTACCAGGAGGTGCGCAGGTCGGTGACGGCCTCCGCGTACTCCGCGGCGGACTCGTCGCCGGGGTACTCGTCGGTGCGCAGGGCGCCGGCGTGCTCGAGCGCGTCGTGGAAGGCGATCACCTTCGGCGAGCTGAAGTCCCACATCGCGGGGAAGCGCAGCAGCATCTCGGGGTCGAGCTCGTACGCCGCGTACTCCCCCAGCACCGTGTCGTGCCGGCCGGTGGCCCGGTCCCACAGCGCCCGGCCCGACGGTGCCGGGGCCGGCTTCGGCCCCGCGCGCTCCGCACGCGGCCGCTCGGGAGCGGGCTTCACGTCGACGAACCGCAGCGGATCGTCCCGACGCACCGCGGCCGGGTCGCCGCCGCCCGCGAGCAGCACGACCATGACGACGATCAGCGCGCCGGCCAGGAACAGCAGCCCGATCGGGCCGACGAACCGGGTGCCGATCAGTGCGACCGCCGCGACGCCGAGCGCGCCCGCGATGATCGTGTTACGCATCGGAATCACCCACGATCCACAGCGTAGTCGTCAGGCGGCGAGCGCCTGCTCCCCCACCGGACGGGGCGCGACGGCACCGTCGGGCGACGGGGGCCGGGCGATCCGCGCGTAGGCGACCGCCATCGCGCCGGCGGCGCCGAGGAGGGCGCCGGCGGCGAGGTAGCCGCTCTGCGCCATGGGCACGCTCAGGTAGCGGATGGACAGGAGGATCGCGACGAAGGCGAGCGCCCCGCCCACGACGGTGGCGATCCGGCGCGGGTGCCAGCCGTCCTCGGGGCGGACCATCGCGGCCTCGAGGGTCAGCGCAAAGACGAAGCCGGCGATGAGGTCGACGCCGTAGTGCGCGCCGATGCCGAGCGTCGCGGAGATCGTGCAGACCCACCAGACGACGCCGAACACCTTGAGCAGGCGCGGCCCGCGCAGGGAGTGCACGAGGATCGCGGTCGCCCAGGCGGTGTGCAGGCTCGGCATGCAGTTGCGGGGCGCGGCCTGGCTGAAGTACGCGGAG
Organism: Tsukamurella sp. DT100; assembly: GCF_049844855.1. NCBI lineage: Bacteria > Bacillati > Actinomycetota > Actinomycetes > Mycobacteriales > Tsukamurellaceae > Tsukamurella > Tsukamurella sp. DT100. Next base: position 497,380 of record NZ_JBNCLV010000003.1, on the reverse strand, counting down.
ACCGGCTCGAGCGACGTGGGCACGACGTGCGGCCAGACGTTCATCCAGCCGGCGCCGGCCACCTCGTTGCCGAAGGCGTAGGCAGGACCCACGACGGGGAACAGGAAGTAGACGATGGGCCCGATCGCGCCGATGAGGACGAAGGACCGCACGATGTGATGCCGCGGGAAGCCCTCGGTCGAGCTTCGGCGCAGCTGGAAGTACGCCACCACCGCGGCCCCCACCGGCAGGTAGGTGTAGACCTTGGTGATCAGGGCGAGGTACCACCCGTGCTCGTGCACGAACCGGCCCATCACCCACGACGGGCTGCCGAGCGCGCGGTCGGCGACCTCGACGAAGTGGTCGGCGACGTACGGCAGCGCCTCCATCGTGAGCCCCAGCCACACGGACGAGCAGGCGTTCGCGACGATGAGGATCCCCGCGACGCCGGCGGCCTTGAACGCCGCCACCTGCTCGCGGCCGGTGAGCCGCAGGCCGGCGTAGGCGGCCAGCGCGACCAGGCCCCACATCACGCCGTTGCCGAAGTGCAGGGGTGAACCGGCGGCGAGGCGCTCGGCGTTGAACAGGACCTCCGTGCCGACGACGACGCCGGCGAACGGCGGGCGCAGGCGCGCGGGCATGCACATGAGGGCGAGCGCGAGGGCCGCGATCTTCACCTCGCCGGTGACGGGGCGGCCGACGAAATCCTTGGCCAGGCCCTCGACGGGGCCGGGGAGGCCGTAGACCGTCGCGGCGGCCTGGATCGCGGCGACGAAGACGACGACCGCGAGCACGGCCCACATCCACGGGCTGTTCCGGAACCCGCTGCGGGGACGCTCACCGCGTGGACCCCGCGGGAGCGCGAAGTCTTCACGCACCAACATGAGATGACAGCATAGTTAACAAGCGGGTAACACTGTGAATCCGCTGCGCGTTTCGTGACGCGAATCGCGTGGAACGACCGCCTCCCGCAGACGACGAAGGGCGCGCACCCCGCCGAAGCGGAGTGCGCGCCCTCGCGCGAATCAGTCCCGAGTCAGGCTCGGGCGGGACTCACCAGCTGCTCTTGTGCACACCGGGGAGCTCGCCGGCGTGCGCCATCTCGCGCAGGCAGATACGGCAGAGGCCGAACTTGCGGAACACCGAGTGCGGACGGCCGCACTTGTTGCAACGGGTGTAGCCGCGGACGGCGAACTTCGGCTTCTTGTTGGCCTTGTTGACCAGCGCCTTCTTTGCCATGGCTCAGTTCTCCTTGAAGGGGAAGCCGAGGTGCTTGAGCAGCGCGCGGCCTTCCTCATTGTTGGTGGCAGTGGTGACGACGGTGATGTCCATACCGCGCGGGCGGTCGATGGAGTCCACGTCGATCTCGTGGAACATCGACTGCTCGTTCAGGCCGAACGTGTAGTTGCCGTTGCCATCGAACTGGTTGCCGTTGAGGCCGCGGAAGTCGCGGATACGGGGGAGCGCGATCGAGGTGAGGCGATCGAGGAACTCCCACATGCGGTCGCCACGGAGGGTGACGCGCGCGCCGATCGGCATGCCCTCACGCAGCTTGAACTGCGCGATGGACTTGCGGGCCTTGCGGATCTCCGGCTTCTGGCCGGTGATCAGCTCGAGGTCCTTGACGGCGCCGTTGATGAGCTTGGCGTCACGGGCGGCGTCGCCGACGCCCATGTTCACGACCACCTTGACGACGCCGGGGATCTGCATCACGTTGGCGTAGTCGAACTCGCTGTTCAGCGCGTCCTTGATCTCGGCGCGGTAGCGCGCCTTCAGGCGCGGCTGGGTCTTCTCAGAGGTGGTCATCTCAGATGTCCTTCCCGTTCTTGCGGGAGATCCGCACGCGCTTGCCGGTCTCCTCGTCGGTCCGGTAACCCACGCGGGTGGGGTTGCCGTCCGAGTCGACGACCATCACGTTGGAGACGTGGATCGGAGCCTCGCGGACCTCGATCCCGCCCTGCGCGGTGGCGGACGTGCTGGTGTGCTTCTTGATCCGGTTGACGCCCTCGACGAGGACCTTGTCAGCCTTCGGGAAGGACTCGACGACCTTGCCCTTGGCACCCTTGTCGGGGCCCGAGATCACGATGACGGTGTCGCCCTTGTGCACCTTCATGTCAGAGCACCTCCGGAGCCAGCGAAACGATCTTCATGAACTTCTTGTCGCGCAGCTCGCGGCCGACCGGGCCGAAGATGCGGGTGCCACGAGGGTCGTTGTCGTTCTTGATGATGACAGCGGCGTTCTCGTCGAACTTGATGTACGAACCGTCCGGACGGCGGCGCTCCTTGGCGGTCCGCACGATGACGGCCTTGACGACCTCGCCGCGCTTGACGTTGCCGCCGGGGATGGCGTCCTTGACGGTGGCGACGATGATGTCACCGATGCCGGCATAGCGGCGCGAGCTTCCACCGAGCACGCGGATGCAGAGGATTTCCTTAGCACCCGTGTTGTCGGCGACCCGCACCCGCGATTCCTGCTGAATCACTAGAGAGTCTCCTCGACCTGGATTTTCATGCGCGCCGGATTTCCGACCCGAACACGCGTGGTCAGCCGCCTGGCACCACAGGGCGCCGGGCAACCCGTCCATGATAGGGGAAGTCGCAGGTAGATGTCGAATCGCGCCCGGTCGGGCCCCGGCCGCCGGCCATCATGTCCGACGGTGCCGCCCCGATCTCGACGATCACGAATCACGTCGCCGGCGCGATGTACTCGTGCGTGAGCTCGCTGACGCGGGCGATGTGGTCGAAGTCGTGGTCGGCGGCGAGCACGGTCGCGTCGTTGACGATGGCGTACGCGGCGATGAGGATGTCCGCGGGGCACGCGGCGCGGACGAGCCTGGACGACCTCAGCGCGGCCTGCATATCGAGGACGAGATCTTCGTCCGGGGCACGCTCGAGCGGGAAGCCCATCGTGATCCGGTCCCGATAGAGCTCGTGCTCGTCGGGCGTTCGCGCGCTGTGACAGAACTCGAGCACCTGGGGCGGGCACGTCACGAACAGATCGGCGGGTGAACGTTCTATGCGCCGCAGGCGGTTCGCGATCCTCTCGTCTCCGGTCGCGAGCCGCGTCCAGACGGAGTTGTCGACGAGGTAGTCCGTCACGGCGTCGCGGTCGGATCGACGACGGGCGCGCCGAGGCCATCGGGGAGTCCGGCGAGCCCGGCGATGCCGTCGATCATCGCCCCCTTCTGCTTCGACGCGATGAGCCGACGCAGGGCGAGATCGATGACGGAGCGGTTCGAGCGCTCCCCGGTGAGTTCCCGAGCCCGCTCGATCAGTCGGGGGTCGAGGTCGACGCTGGTGACAGCCATGGGAGACCACCTTTCGATCGCTATATATCAGAGTATATAGACGGCGTGATCCGCGCTCGCCGCTCGGAGGATCGGATTCGCCGGGCGACAGGCACCTCCGGATGCGATCGCGATGCCGTAACTTCATCTCGTGCAGCTCTCCGATCTGCCCGCGCGCGGGGTGGCGCGACTGCGGGGCACCTCCGCCGCCGCGCTCGCCTCCGCCGCCGAGCGCCGCGGGCCGCAGGACCCGGTCGTGGTCTTCCCGGGCCTCACGCAGCCGCTGCCCTCCTCCCCCGGCGCGATCATCGACGACGTGCTGACCCGGGAGGTCGCCGTGGCCTTCGAGGTCTTTCCCGCCTGGCTGCCGGACCCGTCGCTCGCCCCCGAATCCGGCGGGATCCTCGACCGGTTCGCCGCCCGCGAGCTCGCGCACCGGCACGACGGCGGTGCCGGGATCGGCACGGCGCTCGGCGCGCTCGCCACCGCGGCGCTGCGACCCGAGTCGGGCCGCGGCTTCGCCGAGCTGCCCGCCGCCGACCGTCGGGACGCCCTCGAGTACGCCCTGACCCGCAGCTATCACGCCCCGTCGGTGGCGCTCGCGATCGACGTCGAACGGCCACTCGCCCCGCACCTCGGCGACGCCCTCTCCAGCGCGTCGCAGTGGCTCGCGCGGGGCGACAGCACCGTCTGGCTGTTCGGGCCGGGCGCGGCGCCGCTGGACCGGTTCCCGGTGGTCGACGGTCCGCCGCTCGCCGCCGAGCCGCGCCGCGGGCCGTCGGAGTTCACCGTCGGGCTCGAGCCGCTGCCCGCGTTCCCGCCGGTCGCGGGCAAGCCGCACCCGGCGAGCGCGGCGGAGCAGTGCCTCGAGCGGGGGCTGGTGGGCCAGGCGTGGGCGTCCGCGCGGCACTGGAACTACGCCATCGACCTGGGGCCGCTGGCCCGGCCCGTCCGCGTCGACCTGCTGTTCCCGCAGCCCCGCCTGGTGGTGGAGGTCGACGGGCCGGACCACCGCGGACGCGAGAAGTACGAGGCCGACCGGCGCCGCGACGCCGACCTCATGCTGGCCGGCTTCCGGGTGCTGCGGCTGACCAACGCGCGGATCATGGACGACCTCGCGGAATCCATGTCGATCATCCGTACATTGGTCACTGCAACGGGATCGGGCCACGGGAGGGGTGCGTGATGGGCGAGTCGATCGCGGGGCTCACGGGCACGGAATCCGCGGTGCTGCTCGTGCTCGCGTCGGCCGTCGAGCCGGTGCGCAACCCCGATCTCAAGCTGCTCGGCCCCGCGCTGGAGGCCCCTTCCCGGCGCAAGCTGGTCGAGCGCGGCCTGCTGGACGTCGAGGTCGGCGAGCGCCGCGCGCTGCTGCTCTCCCTCACCGACCGCGGCTGGGCCGCGGCCTCGGAACTGCTCGAGTCCCCTCCCCCGCCGCGCGCAACGCCGCAGCTGCGCGCCCTGTTCACCTTCGCGGCCGGCATCGGCCGGTACCTGCGCCGCGAGTCGCTCGCGCTGGGCGAGGTGGTCACGCCCGCCGATCCGCCCGCGCCCGCCCCGGCCCCGACGGTGCCGCCGGCCCCGGCCCGGCACGAATCCGTCCCCGACGGCCCGCCCGCGGACCGGGTGCGCGCCGCCTACCGCGCGGTCGCCGCGCTGGGCGCCTGGGTGGCCCTGCGTGACCTGCGGGCGGCGCTGCCCGGCGTGCCGCGCACCGTCGTCGACGAGGGCCTGCGCGCCCTGTACCCCGAGCCCGGCGTGCACATCGTCGCCGAGGACAACCTCAAGGCCCTCACCCCGGACGATCACGCCGCCGCGCTGCAGCTGGGCGGCCGTCCCCTGCACGCGATACGGATCACCCGATGACGCTCTCCGACACCCAGCGCGCGGCGCTGCGTTCCGTCCGCCTGAGCTGGGCGCCCACGTACGAGGAGGTGTGGGACGCCGCAGCGGAGGACACGCACGTCGACGGCCTGCACACCGACGTCTGGGAGGATCTCGAGGACGCCCTCGGCGACGCCGTCGCGTCGACCGGCGCCTCCCCGACGGGCCTGGTGATCACCGGCAACGCGGGCACCGGGAAGACCCACCTGCTCACCCGGTTCCGGTCCGAGGTGCAGGCCGCGGGCCACTACTTCGTCCTGCTGGAGCTGTTGGACGCCTCCGACTTCTGGCGCGCCGCGCTGACCTCGCTGCGCAGCTCGCTGCTGCGCCCCGCCCGCGACCACGAGACCCAGCTCGCGCAGCTGCTGTGGCTGCTCTCCGACGAGGCCGGGCTCTCTCGCGCGCACCGCCGCGAGTTCTCGGGCGACGCGGTGCCCACGCCGGAGGGCCTGGACGCGCTCGTCGCGGCCATGAGCAAGCGCCGCCCGCAGGTGCGGCAGTACCACGGCGTGCTGCGCGCGCTGGTGCTGCTCGGCTCCCCCGATTCCCGTCTCGCCGACCTGGGTTCGGCGTTCCTCGACGACATCGAGGTCGAGGAGACCGCCGCCGAGCGCCTGCACTGGGGTCTGCCCGCGCACGGCTTCGCCGCCGTGGAGACGGTCCGCGCGGTCTCGGCGTTCATGGCGGAGACCGCGGCGACCGTCTTCGCCGTCGACCAGATCGACACCCTGCTCGCGCAGTCCGCGGCCACCCTCACCGCGCCGGACGCCGCGGAGAGCGAGGTCATCGAGCAGGTCGGCCACGGCCTGATGTCGCTGCGCCAGGGCCTCTATCGCACGGTTACCGTCGCCTGCATGCTGCCGACGGCGTGGGAGACGCTCTCCAGCCGGGCCACCGCATCCGTCGCCGCCCGGTTCCGGGTGGTCGGCCCGCTCAAGTCGCTGCCCGACGGTGCCATCGCCCGCGCCATCGTCGAGCGGAGGCTCACGGCCGCGTACCGCGCGAAGGAGTTCGTCCCGCCGCACCCCACGTGGCCGATCGCGCCGGAGGCCTTCGCCTCCGCGGTGCACCACACCCCGCGCGACCTGCTCACCAAGGTCGATGCGCACATCCGGGCGTGCGTCACCACCCGCACGGACTTCGAGCTCGCCTCCTTCGACGACGGGCCGGCGCGCGTGGCGCCGTCGGTCCCGGAGCCGACGCCGATGGAGCCCGCCGAGCCCCCCGCGGACCCGCCCGTCGACGTGCTGACCCGCATCGACGAACAGTTCGAGGCGCTCCGGATCCGGGCCCGCGTCGGCGACGTGGCGACCGACCAGGCCGTCGCCGACAAGCGGATGGGCGGCCTCATCGAGGCCGGCCTGCGGGCGTGGACCCGCGAGGACGGCGGCGACGGCTTCCAGATCGAGCGCGGCAACAAGCAGCTCGACGGCCGGCTGCGGCGCCGCCTGCCCGGCCGCGTCGAGGACGAGCAGCACTGGGCCTTCCGCGCGATCCCCGCTTCCAACGCCGTCGCCACCACCAACCGCGTGCAGAGCGCCGCGACGGCGGCCGGCGTCGCCGCCGGGATGGACCGGCGCAAGCTCTTCCTGCTGCGCTCCACGCCCTGGCCGACCAGCCCGAAGGCGTCGTCGGTGATCGCCGACGCCGTCGAGCGCGGCGCGGAGCTCCTCCCCCTCGACGAGGCCGATCTCGCCACCCTCGACGCGCTGGGCCGGATCATCGCGAACGGGCCCGACGGCCTCGACGACTGGCTCACGGCGCGGCGGCCCGCGCACGGGCTGCGGATGTTCGCGGGGCTCGACGGCGCCCCGAAGCCCGCGGCCGAGCGCCCCGCCTCGCGCCGCGCCCGCGGCATGATCCCCGGCGACGCGGTGGGCCGCGTGGGCGGGCTGTCGAGCTCCGTCGCCGACGTCATGTTCGGCGGGCCGCCGACCCCGCGCCCGGAGCCCGCGGCACCGAACGCCGAGGTCCCGGCCGCGCCGGCGGCACCGTCGGGCCCGGCGGGCATCGCCGTCGGCCTCGGCCCGGACCACGCGCCCGTCACCGTCGACCTCGCCGAGTTGCGCAAGCACACCGCGATCTTCGCCGGCTCCGGCTCGGGGAAGACGGTGCTGATCCGCCGGCTCATCGAGGAGTGCGCGCTGCGCGGCGTCTCGGCGATCGTGCTGGACCCGAACAACGACCTCTCCCGGCTCGGCGAGGCGTGGCCGCAGGAGCCCGCGGGATGGTGGGAGGGCGACGCCGAGCGGGCGCGCACCTACCTCGCCGACACGGACGTGGTGGTGTGGACGCCGAACCGGGCGTCCGCGCGGCCGCTGGTGCTGCAGCCGATCCCGGACTTCGCGGCGCTGCGCGCAGGCATGGACGGCGACGATCTCGACGCGCAGGAGGCGCGGGAGGGCTTCGCGATGGCGGTGGAGGCGTGCGCGAGCGCGCTGGAGCAGCACGTCGGCGTGGGCGGATCGCGCCGCGAGCAGCAGCGCGCGATCCTGCGCGAGGCGCTCGACGCCTACGGCCGGGAGATCGGCCGCGCCGACATCCGGGCGTTCGCCGAGTTCCTCGGCGCGTGGGATTCGACGCGCAGCAGCCTCGGCAGCGCCGACAAGCTGGCGCCCGAGCTCGCCGCGAACCTGCAGGCGGCGCTCATCAACAACCCGCTGCTCGGCGGCCGCGGCGAGGCGGTCGACCCGGCGACACTGCTGACCCCCGCGGACGGCAAGCGCGCGCGGATCTCGGTGATCAGCCTCATCGGCCTGCCCGACGAGACGCAGCGGCAGACCTTCGTCGCGCAGCTGCAGCTGGCGCTGTTCTCGTGGATCAAGCGCCATCCGGCGGGCGAGAAGCCGCTCGGTTGGCTGCTGGTGATGGACGAGGCGCAGCAGATCGCGCCGTCGGGGTCGGTGAAGCCGTCCACGGAGTCGACGCTGCTGCTCGCCTCGCAGGCCCGCAAGTACGGGCTGGGGCTGGTGTTCGCGACGCAGGCCCCGAAGGGCCTGCACGACAAGATCGTCGGCAACAGCGCAACGCACTTCTACGGCAAGCTCAACGCGCCGGTGCAGATCCAGGCCGCGAAGGACCTGGCCGCCGCCCGCGGCGGGCGGCTCGACGGCATCGGCGGGCTGGGCGCGGGCGACTTCTATCTCGGGGCCGGCGCGGCGACGGTGCGCCTGCACTCACCGATGTGCCTGAGCCATCACGCCGCCAGCCCGCCCACCGAGGACGAGGTGCTGGCGATCGCCCGCGGCTGACGACCGGGCGGGACGCGCGTGGGTCCACGCGGGCAGCCCGACCATCGTCCAGAGGTCCGGCGCCGGCTCGGCGCCGAGCTCGCGCCGCGTCAGCTGCGCGTAGCGCTGCACCGCGGCGCGGGCCCCGCAGAGGTCGCCGGCGTCGAGGTGCGCCCGGGCGAGCGCGCGGTGCGCGTCCTCGCGGAGCGGGTCCCGCCGCACCGCCGCGGTCGCCGCCTCGACGGCATCACGGCCGCCGTTCGATCCGTCCATCGCGCACCTCCGATTCCCTGGGTCCATTGGACCCCGGCGAGGCGCGCTGCGAACGAGTAGCCGACTACCCGATTGTGCGGGCGGGCGTCAGCCCGCGGGGCGGGTGGCGCGACGGCGGGGCTGCTGGGCGCGGCCCTGGCCCTGCGGGCGGCCCTGGCCGGACGGCGCCTGCCGGGCGCCGGAGCGCTGCTGGCCGCCCTGGCCCTGACGACGCTGCTGGCCGCCCTGACCGGCGGAACCGCCCTGGCCGCGACCGGCACCGTCGGACCGCTGCCCGGTGCCCTTGCCGCGCCCGGCGCGGCCCCGGCCCGGGGCGTGACCGCCGCCGGACCTGCGCTGCTGCTGCGGCTGCGGCGCGACGGGCTCGGGGGTGACGTACGGCGCGACCTCGCCGACGAGGTCGACGACGACCGGCGACGCGGCGGTCACGGCGACGGGCCGGGCGCTGATCGCGGCCTTCTTGAGCAGCGCCTGGGTGTCCTTGCGCTGATCGGAGGTCATCACGGTGACGACGGTGCCCTCGTTGCCGGCGCGGGCCGTGCGGCCGCTGCGGTGCAGGTAGGCCTTGTGCTCGGCCGGCGGGTCGACGTGGACGACCAGCTCGATGTCGTCGACGTGGACGCCGCGGGCCGCGATGTCGGTGGCGACGAGCACGCGGGCGGTGCCGGTGCTGAAGGCCTCGAGGTTGCGGTCGCGCTGCGGCTGGCTGAGGTTGCCGTGCAGGTCGCGCGCGGGGATGCCGTCGGCGGTGAGCTGCTTCGCCAGCTTCTTGGCCTGGTGCTTGGTGCGGGTGAACAGGATGCGGCGGCCCGTGCCCGAGGCGAGGGCGCGCACCAGCTCGTTCTTGTCGTCCTTGCCGCCCACCTCGAAGACGTGGTGCGTCATGGCGACGACCGGCGAGTTCTCGGGGTCGACGGAGTGCGAGACCGGGTCGGTGAGGAACTTGCGGACCAGCTTGTCGACGCCGTTGTCCAGCGTGGCGGAGAACAGCATCCGCTGGCCGCCGGCCGGGGTCGCGGCCAGGATCCGGGTGACGACGGGCAGGAAGCCGAGGTCGGCCATGTGGTCGGCCTCGTCGAGCACGGTGACCTCGACCCGCGACAGGTCGACGATGCGCTGCCGCATCAGGTCCTCGAGGCGGCCGGGGCAGGCCACGACGATGTCGACGCCGTTGCTCAGCGCCTGCTCCTGGCGGGTCTGCTTCACCCCGCCGAAGATCGTGGTGACGCGCAGGCCGGCGGCGCGGGCCAGCGGCTCGACGGTGGCGGTGATCTGGGTGGCCAGCTCACGCGTGGGGGCGAGGACGAGGCCGGACGGCTTGCCCGCGGGGGCGCGGTGCCCGGCGATGCGCGCGACCAGCGGGATCGCGAAGGCCAGGGTCTTGCCCGAGCCCGTCTTCCCGCGGCCGAGCACGTCGCGGCCGGCGAGGGTGTCGGGGAGGGTGTCGGCCTGAATGGGGAACGGCGTGCTGCGGTCCATGTCGTTCAGGGCGGCGATGAGGTTCGAGGGCACGCCGAGGTCGGCGAAGGAACGGGTGGACACAGGGGTGCTCACGGTAAGGGGGTACCTAACGGTGGTGGTGGCGAAGGCGGCGGTGGCCGCATCCGTTCGCCGCAAGAAAAGAACCGGGAAATGGTCTCGAGCCGAGATCGGCGAGTCAGGGGCCCGGGTGCCCTACGACGGCGCGGGACGTCACCGTCCCGCATGTTCCACAGCATAGCAAACCTGTTCGCATCGTCCCGCATAATCGATGGTGGAGTGCCGATGCTCACACACTGTGCGTTCGCACCCTCATGAAACGCGGAGGCGATTCATGAGCGACAATGCAGTCATAAGGCGCGCACGTCGACGCGCACCAGGGGAGGCATGATCATGACCGCACGTACGAGGATCCATCCGCTCCGCGGCCGCGGGGGCGCGGCACTGGTCGTCGGGGCTTCACTGTTCGCACTGGCCGGCTGCGGCTCGGTGGCGGGGACCGGCTCGGCGGACCCGCAGGACGTCGCCGCCTATCAGAGCACCATCGCGTCGTCGCGGGCCGCCGCCGCGGCGGCCGCGGGCAAGTCCGCGTGCTCCTCGTGGCAGTCCGGGTACGACACCCGCATCGTCGCGAGTCGCGCCACCGTCGCCTTCACCAAGGACCCGAAGTGGACCTGGGACGGCATCACCGGCCTGATCAACGCGGAGTTCGCCGCCATCGCCACGGAGACCGGCCGGCTGCCGGGCATCATCGCGACGGAGAACCTCGCGCCCACGATCAAGACCGCGATCACGGACTACAAGGCCAAGCTCGACGCCTACAACGACGGCCTGCGGGCCGATCAAGCCGCGCGCGGCTCGGGCGAGAACACCTGGGTCAAGAGCAACCCGGCGTTCTCGGCGCTGGGCGATGCGGCCAGCGCCGTGCGTCGCGTTTGCGCCTGATCGACAACTACGTGTTCGAGATCACGAAGATTTCCGTACACTGACGTCGTTCGCCGGGCTATCTTCTTGATGTTCATCATTTGACATCGAGAGGTAATCATCGTGACCATTCGTACCTGGGGCGCCCGCACCGTCTCCGCCGGCCTGCTGGCCGCCGCCCTCGCCACTCCCCTCGCCGGTGTCGCCGCCGCCGCGCCGACGCCGGTTCCCGGCGCACCGTCGGCGCCCGGCGCGCCGGCGGCCTCGCCCGCCCGCGCCGCGTACGACCTGTGGAACACCAACCGCGCGCCGCGGCAGGCCGCGAGCCGCGCCGCCGTCCAGGCCACCAAGAACAAGGACTGGACCTGGGAGGGCATCGCCCCGACGCTCGACGCCGAGCAGAACGCGCTGCGCGTCGAGCTGGGCACGCTGCCGGGCACCATCGGCCGCGCCGCGTCGAACCCGCAGTTGGTCGCGGCGCTGCGGACCTACCAGACCCGCCTGACCGAGTACTCGCGCGCCCTCGCCGCCGACCGCGCGGCCCGCGGCAGCGAAGGCGCCACGTGGAAGCTGTCCAACCCGGCCCTCCAGCGCGTGTACGACGCCTGCAACGCGGTCGTCGCCGTCGGCAAGAAGCTCTGACCCCACCCCGGAACGACGCGAAGGCCCCCGTCCTCTCCTCGCGGAGTGGACGGGGGCCTTCGTCGTCTGTGCGGTGCGGGTGGGCCTTACTTGGCCTTCTCCAGCACCTCCACCAGGCGCCAGTGCTTGCTGGCGCTCAGCGGACGGGTCTCCATGATCCGGACGCGGTCGCCGACACCGGCGACGCCCTCTTCGTCATGCGCCTTCACCTTGGAGGTGGTGCGGATGATCTTGCCGTACAGGGAGTGCTTCACGCGGTCCTCGAGCTCGACGACGATGGTCTTCTCCATCTTGTCGGACACGACGTACCCGATGCGGACCTTGCGGCTGTTCCGCTCCTCGGTGGTCACATTGCTTCCGTTCTCACTCATGCGGCGTCACCCTCCGGGCCCGAGGCCAGGCCGAGCTCCCGCTCGCGCAGGATCGTGTAGATCCGGGCGATGTCGGTACGCACGGTGCGCAGGCGACGGTTGTTGCTCATCTGCCCGGTGGCCATCTGGAACCGCAGGTTGAACAGCTCCTCCTTGGCCTCGCGCAGCTTCTCCACCAGCTCGTCCGCGGTGAGACCGCGAAGATCAGCGGCGACGGTGTTCGACATCAGAACTGCTCCTCTCGGGTCACGATGCGGGTCTTGCAGGGGAGCTTGTGCTGGGCGCGACGCAGGGCCTCGCGAGCGGTCTCCTCATTGGGGTAGGTCATCTCGAACAGCACGCGACCGGGCTTGACGTTCGCGACCCACCACTCGACCGAACCCTTACCGGAACCCATGCGGGTCTCGGCGGGCTTCTTCGTGAGGGGGCGGTCCGGGAAGATGTTGATCCAGACCTTGCCGCCACGCTTGATGTGCCGGTTGATGGCGATACGAGCGGACTCGATCTGACGGTTGGTGATGTAGGCGGGCTCGAGAGCCTGGATGCCGTAGTCACCGAACGTCACATGGTTGCCGCCCTTGGACTGGCCGGAACGGCCGGGGTGGTGCTGCTTGCGGTGCTTCACCCGACGGGGGATCAACATGGCGTCAGCCCTCCTGGTTCGTTGCAGCCGGAGCCGCCGCCACAGGAGTCTCCTCCGTTGCGGCGCGACCGGCTTCGGTGCTGGTGGCGGTCGTGCCCGACGCGCCGCTGCGACGCGGGCGCTGCGGGCGCTCACGACGCGGGCCGCGACGGTCGTCGTTCGACGGTGCCGCCAGCTCGCGCCGGCCGCCCACGACGTCGCCCTTGTAGATCCACACCTTGACGCCGATCCGCCCGAAGGTGGTCTTCGCCTCGTGCAGGCCGTAGTCGATGTCGGCGCGCAGCGTGTGCAGGGGCACGCGGCCCTCGCGGTAGAACTCGCTGCGGCTCATCTCCGCGCCGCCAAGGCGACCCGAGCACTGGACCCGGATGCCCTTGACGTTCGGCTGACGCATCGCCGACTGGATCGCCTTGCGCATCGCGCGGCGGAACGCCACGCGGTTGCTCAGCTGCTCCGCGATGCCCTGCGCGACGAGCTGGGCGTCGGCCTCGGAGTTCTTCACCTCGAGGATGTTGAGCTGCACCTGCTTCTTGGTGAGCTTCTCCAGCTCCGAGCGGATGCGATCGGCCTCGGCGCCGCGGCGGCCGATGACGATGCCCGGACGCGCGGTGTGGATGTCCACCCGCACGCGGTCCCGGGTCCGCTCGATCTCGATCTTGCTGATGCCGGCACGCTCGAGGCTGTCGGTCAGACGCTTACGGATCTGGACGTCTTCCTTGACGTACTCCGAGTACTGCTTATCGGCGTACCAGCGGGACTTCCAGTCCGTGGTGATGCCGAGGCGGAAGCCGTGGGGATTGATCTTCTGACCCATGCTTACGCTCCCTTCCGGTTCCGGCTGGCGGCGGGCTTCTTCGACTCGACCGACTCGACCACCACGGTGATGTGGCTGGTGCGCTTGCGGATCCGGTACGCGCGGCCCTGGGCCCGCGGCTGGATGCGCTTCATGGTCGGGCCCTCGTTGGCGTACGCCTCCGAGACGACCAGGGTGCGCGGGTCGAGGCCCAGGTTGTTCTGCGCGTTGGCGATGGCCGACGCGAGAACCTTGGCGACGGGCTCGCTCGCGGCCTGCGGCGCGAACCGCAGGATCGCGAGCGCCTGCTCGGCGTCCTTACCGCGGACCAGGTCGATGACGCGACGGGCCTTCATGGGCGTGACGCGCACGAAACGTGCGGTCGCCGACGCCGAGGTCTGTGCTGCTGTGTCGTTGCTCATTAGCGGCGCTTCGCCTTCCGGTCGTCCTTGATGTGGCCCTTGAACGTCCGCGTCGGGGCGAACTCGCCCAGCTTGTGACCCACCATGTTCTCCGAGACGAACACCGGCACGTGCTTGCGACCGTCATGGACGGCGAAGGTGTGACCGATGAAGTCGGGGATGATGGTGGAGCGGCGCGACCAGGTCTTGATGACCTGCTTGGTGCCCTTGTCGTTCTGGACGTCGACCTTCGCGAGGAGGTGGTCGTCGACGAACGGGCCCTTCTTGAGGCTGCGTGGCATTCTCTAACTCCCTCCTAGCGCTTGTTCTTACCGGACTTGCGGCGACGGACGATCATCTTGTCGCTCGCCTTGTTCTTGCGGGTGCGGCCCTCGGGCTTGCCCCACGGGCTCACCGGGTGGCGACCACCGGAGGTCTTACCCTCACCACCACCGTGCGGGTGGTCCACCGGGTTCATGACGACACCACGGACGGTCGGGCGCTTGCCCTTCCAGCGCATGCGGCCGGCCTTGCCCCAGTTGATGTTGCTCTGCTCGGCGTTGCCCACCTCGCCGACGGTGGCGCGGCAGCGCACGTCGACGCGACGGATCTCGCCGGAGGGCATACGCAGGGTCGCGTACGCGCCCTCCTTGCCCAGCAGCTGGACGCTGGCACCGGCCGAGCGGGCCATCTTGGCACCGCCACCGGGACGCAGCTCCACGTTGTGGATCACCGTGCCGGCGGGGATGTTCCGCAGCGGCAGGCAGTTGCCCGGCTTGATGTCGGCGTTGGGGCCCGACTCCACGATGTCGCCCTGCTTCAGGTCCTTGGGGGCGAGGATGTAACGCTTCTCGCCGTCCAAGTAGTGCAGCAGTGCGATCCGCGAGGTGCGGTTGGGGTCGTACTCGATGTGCGCGACCTTGGCGTTGATGCCGTCCTTGTCGTGACGACGGAAGTCGATCAGACGGTAGGCGCGCTTGTGGCCGCCACCCTTGTGCCGGGTGGTGATGCGGCCGTGCGCGTTACGGCCACCACGGCCGTGCAGCGGACGGATCAGCGACTTCTCCGGGGTCGAACGCGTGACCTCGTCGAACGTCGAGCCCGACGAGCCGCGGCGACCCGGAGTGGTCGGCTTGTACTTACGGATAGCCATTTAGCTCGCGCCTCCGAAGATGTCGATGGGCTTGCTATCGGCACTCAGGGTCACGATGGCGCGCTTGGTGCTCTTGCGCTGACCGTAACCGGCACGGGTGCGCTTGCGCTTGCCCTGGCGGTTCAAGGTGTTGACGCTGTCGACCTTGACGCCGAAGACCTTCTCCACGGCGATCTTGATCTGCGTCTTGTTCGCGTCCGGGTGCACCACGAAGGTGTACGTGTTCTCCTCGATGAGGCCGTAGGCCTTCTCGGAGATCACCGGCGCGAGCAGGATGTCCCGCGGGTCGGCGGGGATGGTTGCGGTGGCCATCAGGCGTTCGCCTCCTCGGTCTTCGTGGCGCTCGCGATGAACGAACCCAGAGCCTCGCGGCTGAACACCAGATCATCGGCGTCCAGGACGTCGTAGGTGTTGAGCTGGTCGGAGTAGATCCACTTCGCGTTCGGCAGGTTCTGGACGCTGCGCTGCGCGGTCAGGTCCTCGCGGCCGACGACCACGAGGAACTTCTTGCGCTCCGACAGCGCGGCCAGGAACAGGCGCGCGGTCTTGGTCGACGCCTCCTGGCCGGACACCAGCTCGGTGACGACGTGGATACGGTCCTCGCGAACCCGGTCGGTGAGGGCACCGCGCAGGGCGGCGGCCTTCATCTTCTTCGGGGTGCGCTGGCTGTAGTCGCGCGGCTGCGGGCCGTGCACCGTGCCACCGCCGTTGAACTGCGGCGCGCGGGTCGAGCCCTGACGGGCGCGGCCGGTGCCCTTCTGGCGGTACGGCTTGCGCCCACCGCCGCGGACCTCGCCGCGGGTCTTGGTGGAGTGCGTGCCGGCACGCGCAGCGGCGAGCTGCGCGACGACCACCTGGTGCATCAGCGCGATGTTGGGCTCGACGTCGAAGATCTCGGCGGGGAGCTCGACGGTGCCGTCGACCTTGCCGTCGGCGGTCTTCACATCAAGAGTCAGCTTGCTCATGCGCGAGCACCACCCTTCACTGCGGTACGGACCATCACGAGGCCGCCCTTGCGGCCGGGGATGGCGCCCTTGATCAGCAGGACGCCGGCCTCGGCGTCCACCTTGAACACGGACAGGTTCTGCGTGGTGACGTTGTCCGAGCCCATGCGGCCGGCCATCCGGACGCCCTTGAAGACGCGACCCGGGGTGGCGCAGCCACCGATGGAACCGGGCGCACGGTGCACGGCCTGCACACCGTGGCTGGCGCCGAGGCCCGAGAAGCCGTGGCGCTTCATGACGCCGGCGTAGCCCTTGCCCTTGCTGACGCCGGTGACGTCGACGAAGTTGCCGGCCTCGAACACGTCGGCGCCCAGCTCCTGGCCCACCTCGTAGTCGGCGGCGGCATCGGCGTCGGCGAGCCGCAGCTCGGCGATGTGGCGACGCGGGGTGACACCGGCCTTGGCGAACTGGCCCGAGACGGGCTTGTTCACCTTGCGGGGGTCGATCGCGCCGAAGGCGAGCTGCACGGCGTCGTAGCCGTCAGCGGCCTGGGTACGGATCTGGGTGACCACGTTCGGCCCGGCCTTGACGACGGTGACCGGGACGACCCGGTTGTTCTCGTCGAAGACCTGGGTCATGCCGAGCTTGGTGCCCAGGATTCCCTTGATCTTGTTCTCAGTCATATCGTTTCTCCGCAGCCGCTTACTGGATGTTCACGTCGACGCTGGCCGGCAGATCGATGCGCATCAGCGCGTCGACCGTCTTCGGCGTCGGGTCCAGGATGTCGATCAGCCGCTTGTGCGTACGCATCTCGAAGTGCTCGCGCGAGTCCTTGTACTTGTGCGGCGAGCGGATGACGCAGTACACGTTCTTCTCCGTCGGCAGCGGCACGGGACCGACGACACGGGCGCCGGTGCGAGTCACGGTCTCGACGATCTTCCGAGCAGACGCGTCGATCGCCTCATGGTCATAGGCCTTGAGCCTGATGCGGATCTTCTGTCCCGCCACGCTGTGTCCTCTTCCGTCAAGTGTTCAAACGTATTGCCAGACACACGGACAGCTGAATCACCTGCGGGAACGTATCCCGCTTGAAGTCGATCGACGCTGTTCATGTATCAAATTGCTCCGGTCCACGCGGTCGGGCGTGTCGCGCTGGCGCTCATACTCCGCCGTGTGTTCCGGTGGCTCCCTCGAGGGGAGCCGGGCGATACCGAAGCCGGTGGGACGGCCCCATACAGGACCGCGCCGCCCGACAAGGCAACCCGACCAGTATGCACTGCTCGGGCCGCATCTTCAAATCGAACCGGTCGATCCCGCCGGTGCGATTCGCGTCACACGCGTTGCCGGGGCGCGCTCTGGAAGAATATCGGGCATGACCGAACGGAGCGTCGCGCCGAGGCCGGGCGCGTTGCTCCTGGCCGTCCTCCTGTGCGCCGGTGCCCTTCTGGGCTCCGGCTGCGCGGTGACCCCCGTCGACGGTGCCGCTGCACTGTCCTCGGCCGCGGCCTCGAAGTCCCGGGCCGTGCCGCGCCCCGTCGCCGCGGTGCGGGACGACGCGATCCGCTACCGCTACCCCGCCCCGAACGCGGATCCCCGCCAGAACTACGGCAACCTCTACCTCCCCCGCGGCGCCCACGCGCCGCGCAGCCTGCCCGTGGTGGTGCTCATCCACGGCGGCGGCTGGAAGAACCGGTCGAG
Organism: Tsukamurella sp. DT100; assembly: GCF_049844855.1. Lineage (NCBI taxonomy): Bacteria > Bacillati > Actinomycetota > Actinomycetes > Mycobacteriales > Tsukamurellaceae > Tsukamurella > Tsukamurella sp. DT100. The sequence continues at coordinate 479,679 of NZ_JBNCLV010000003.1, read as the reverse complement.
CGCGGGGTACATGGCCGAGGTCGCGCGGGCGCTGCAGGCGCAGGGCCTCGCGGTGTGGAACGTCGAGTACCGGCGGGTCGGCTCGGGCGGTGGCTGGCCGACCACCTTCACCGACGTGGGCCACGCCGTCGACTTCGTCCCCACCCTCGCCGAGTCCGCGCCGGCCCTGGACCCGACGAACGTGATCCTGGTCGGGCACAGCGCGGGCGGCCAGCTCGCGGCGTGGGCGGCCACCCGGCGCACGCTCCCGGCGGGGTCGCCGGGCGTGACCTGGCCGGCGGGCGGCGGCCCGACGGTGACCCCGCGCGCCTTCGTCTCCATGGCGGGGGTGCTCGACATGCGCACCAGCTCGCGCCTCAACGACCACGTCCGCAAGGCGCTCGGCGGCATGCCGGACCGGGTGCCGGAGCGGTACGCGCTGGCGAACCCGATCCAGCGGATCGATCCGCTCATGCCGTCCGTCGCGATCCACGGCTCGGAGGATTCGATCGTGCCCGCGTCGGAGTCGGTGGACTTCGTCGCGGCGGCGCGGGCGCTCGGCGCACCGTCGCTGCTGGTGGAGCTCGACGGGGCGAACCACGGCACCCCCGTCAACGTGCGCTCGCCGTACTGGCCGCGGATCCGCGAGACCATCGTGAAGCTGGCCCGCGAGGGCTTCGACGCGCTCGCGGCGAACCCGCCCCGGTGACGCGCACCGTCGAACTTACCGTGGAGTAAGATAGCGGCCATGACCGACACCACCACGTACAAGATGTGGCGCACGCTCAGCGACAAGCCGCTCGGCAAGCTGGCCTTCTCCGCCGCCGCGTCGCTCAAGGCGCCGTACTTCGCCTCCGTCACCCCGTACATCTCCGAGATCGAGTACGGCCGCGCCGTGGTCCACGGGCCGAAGTGGTGGTTCGTGCAGAACCACATCGGCACCTTCCATGCCATCGCGGCCTGCAACCTCGCCGAGGTGGGCATGGGCATGGTGATGGAGGCGTCCACGCCGGGCACGCACCGCTGGCTGCCGAAGTCGATGACCGTCGACTACCTGGCCAAGGCCGAGTCCTCGCTCGTCGCCACCGCGACGCTGGCCGAGGAGATCGACTGGGACGCGATCACCACCGGGCGCGACGTGGTCGTCGACATCGCCGTCCGCGACAAGAAGGGCACCGAGGTGGTGCACGCGAAGATCACGACCTGGGTCACACCCAAGCCCTCGAAGTAGGGAAAATTCGCAACTCGAGTCACTCGAGTTGACCTGCGCATCGTCGTTCACTCGGTTTACAGGCGGTGTGGCGTGTGGCACGCTACCGTCGCACAGTCTTGCGCCCACCCGAGGAGGATCATGCGCCGCACCATCACGTCGTTCCCGAGGAACGCCGCCGCGTCCGTGGCCGTCCTCGGCGGCGTCGCCGCGCTGATCCTTCCCGCCTCCGCGCAGGCGGAGCCGGTCGCGACCGTCTTCCCCGGCAGCTCCGTGCTCACGGTCACCAAGCTGGTCGGCAACGTCGCCGACGGCCGCGGGTGCACCGTCGGCTTCGTCGGCCAGCGGGCCGACGGCACCCGCGTGGGCCTGTACGCCGGGCACTGCGGCGCCCAGGGCCAGCAGGTGGTCGTGAACGGGCGGATCGTGGGCGTGAACACCGGCTCGTCGGCGCCCGCGCTGACCAAGTCCGACACCTTCGTCGTGCCCGACGCCCCCGACTGGGGCGTCTTCACCCTCGACCCGAAGCTCGCGAAGGCCGCCCCCGGCGGCCGCGTCCGGCCGACCTCGGTGGGCACCGCCCGCCCCGGCGACGCGGTGTGCAGCCAGGGCGTCTCGTCGGGCTGGCGCTGCGGCTCCGTGGTGAGTGTGGACGGCGGCTACATCGCCACCACGATCCCGGTGCAGGTCGGCGACAGCGGCGGCCCGCTCATCCGCAGCTCCGACAACGCCGCGCTCGGCATCGCGAGCCGCGCCGCCACGTTCGACGGTCCGCTCGCCCGCAGCGGCTCGCTGTTCTACGACCTGGGCTCCACGCTCCGCGCCACCGGCACGTCGCTCGTCGTCGGCTAGCAGCCCGGCCGGCGGCCGGGACCGGACCGGCCATCGTCTCGTCGACTCTCGAATTCTGTCCGGTTCGGACACGCTGTCCATCTCGGACGGAATCCGAGAGTCCGCCGCGCGCTACTCGCTGTACCAGGCCCGGACAGGTTTCGGCGCCCACAGCAGGATCGGGACCAGCACGGTCGCGATGAGGCCCGAGCACGTGGCGCCGAGGATCACCGCCGACGCGGTCGCGACGATCAGCGCCGTGCGCGTCCGCTTCGCGAAGAGCAGGCCGGCGCCGACCAGGCCCGCGAGGGAACTCACCACCCAGAGCACGCCCAGCGGCACGCCGATCTCCGGGTCCGCGAATCCCGAGATCCCGAGCAGCACGCCGAAGATCCCGCACAGGATGAGGACGATCGCGGCGATGATCGCCTGCCAGGGCAGCTTCGCCGGGACCAGGGCGGCGCCGAACGCCGGGAACGAGGGCTGCGAGCCGTAGGGCCCGGGTCCCGGCCCCGGCTGCGCGACCGCGGGACCCGGCATCGACGCCTGCCCGTACGCCGCGGGCGCCGGGGCCTGCCCGTACGGCGGCGGGGTGTGCAGAGTCTGCGGGGCCGGCGGCGGGGTCTGCGCCCGCGGCGCCCGCGGCGGCTGCGGCGTCACGCGCGACACTGGCCCGGATCCGAGGTGCGCGGCCTCGGCCTCGAGGGCGCGGGCGAATTCGGCGCAGGTGCGGAACCGCCGGGCCGGGTCGGCGGCCATGCCCGTGGACAGCGCCCGGTCGAGCGGCGCGAGGCGCGGATCGGTGTCGGCGGCGCGCGGGACCTCGCCGCGCATCTTCCGGCTGATCACCGCGCCCGGCGTGGTGCCGGCGAAGGGGCTGCGGCCCGTGAGCAGGGTCAGCGCCGTCGCGACGAGGGCGTACTGGTCGGTGCGGCCGTCGACGGCCTCGTCCGCCAACTGCTCCGGCGCCGCGTAGGTCACCGTGCCCACCGCGGTGTTCGTGGCCGTGAGGCCGGCGTCGTCGTCCATGCGGCGGGCGATGCCGAAGTCGGCGAGCAGGACGCGGCCGCCCGCGTCGGCGCCCGACTCGGCGAGCAGGATGTTCGCGGGCTTCACGTCGCGGTGGATCAGGCCCTTGCCGTGGGCGTGGTCGAGCGCGGAGGCGACCTGGGTGATGACGGAGACCACGTCGGCGACGGGCAGCCCGCGCGGGTGCCGGTCGCGGAGCAGGGCGTCGAGGTCGACGCCGGCGACGTAGTCCATCGACAGCCACAGCTTGCCGTCGGCCTCGCCGCGGTCGTGCACGCCTACGATGTTCGGGTGGAACAGCGTGGCCGCCAGGTCCGCCTCGCGGTTGAACCGCACGCGGTAGGACTCGTCCGTGGAGAGGTCCTGCGGGAGGATCTTCAGCGCCTCCTCGCGCGGCAGCCGCGGGTGCGCGACGAGGTAGACCTCACCCATGCCACCCGCGCCCAGCCGGCGGACCACCCGGAACCCGGCGAATTCTGCACCGGCCTGCATCGACATGCGCGAATCCTAGCGGCCACCGCCGACGGCTTCCGGCATACCTCCCGAAACCGGCGTTATTTGCGATCGCGCCGCGAATAGCGCGGCGCGGCCGCGATTTCCGCCGGTTTCGGAAGCCTGCATCAGCGCCAGAGCGTCGCCGGGTCGACGGCCTCGGGGTTCGGCGCCTCGGGCGTCGCGGCGGGCGTGCGCGAGAAGCGCGGCGCGGGCATCGGGGCCATCGCTCCCCCGACCTCCTGCAGGTTCTGCCGGGCGGCCATGTGCGGGTGCTTCGAGGCCTCCTCGAAGGTGAGGATCGGCGCGACACAGGCGTCGGAGTCGAAGAAGACCTCGGCCCATTCGTCGCGGGTCTTCGTCTTCAGCGCGGCCTCCAGGGCGGCGCGCAGCTCGGGCCAGCGGGCCTGATCGAGCTGGTAGGGCAGGTCCTCCTGCTTGAGGCCCAGCTTGTCGAGCAGCTCGGCGAAGAACTGCGGCTCGATCGCGCCGACGGAGACGTACTTGCCGTCGGAGGTCTCGTAGGTGTCGTAGAAGGGCGCGCCGCCGTCGAGGGTGTTCACGCCGCGCTCGTCGCTCCAGATGCCCTGGCCCCGGAAGTCCCACTGCATCTGCCCGATGAGGGAGGCACCGTCGACCATGGCGACGTCGATGACCTGCCCCTTGCCGGACGTGTTGCGCTCGTAGAGCGCCGCGAGCACGCCGAAGACGAGGAACATCGAGCCGCCGGCGAAGTCGCCGACGAGGTTGAGCGGCGGCACGGGACGCTCGCCCTTGCGGCCGATGGCGTGCAGCAGGCCGGTGAGGGAGATGTAGTTCATGTCGTGGCCGGCGCGCTGCGCGAACGGGCCGTCCTGGCCCCAGCCGGTCATCCGGGCGAAGACGATGCGGGGGTTGCGCTCGAGCACCACGTCGGGGCCGAGGCCCAGGCGCTCCATGACGCCGGGGCGGAAGCCCTCGACGATCACGTCCGCGCGGTCGATGAGCTCGAGGATGGTGGCGATGTCGGCGGGGTTCTTCAGGTCGGCCTCGACGATGGTGCGGCCGCGCTTGACGCCCGATGGCGTGCCCGTGATGCCGTTCACGCCGATGCCGGGGCGCTGCACCGAGACGACGTCGGCGCCCTGGTCGGCGAGGAGCATCGCGGCGTGCGGGGCGGGGCCGAGACCTGCGAACTCGACCACCTTCAGTCCCGCGAGGGGACCCTGCTTCGAATCAGTCATGAATGCACGTTAACTTGCCCGTAGGCTGGGCGGGTGACCTGGCTCTCGATTCACGACCCCGACGGTGACGTGCGAGCGAATCTCGTGCTCGCGCACGGCGCGGGCGGCAACCGCGACCAGGCGATGCTGCGGCTGCTCGGCGAGGAACTCGCGCAGCGCGGCGTCCGCACCGTCCGCATCGACCTCCCGTTCCGGCGGCTGCGGCCGAAGGGGCCGCCGTCACCGTCGGGCCAGGCGGCCGACCGGGCCTCGTTCGCGGAGACCGCCCGGCTCCTGGAGCTCGACGGCCCGATCCTGTGGGGCGGGCACAGCTACGGCGGGCGGATGGCGTCGATGGCCGTCGCGGAGGGACCGGAGCGGCCCGACGGCCTTCTCCTCCTGTCCTACCCGCTGCACCCGCCCGGGCGGCCGGAGAAGGCCCGCACGGCGCACCTGCCGGACATCGCCGTCCCGACGGTGCTCGTGCACGGCCGGCGCGACCCCTTCGCCTCGCCGGAGGAGATGGCGGAGGCCGCGGCGCTCATCGCCGGCCCCACCACCACCGTCGAGGTCGCGGCCGCGCACGACCTGGCGCCCGCGAAGTCCGGCGCACCGGCGAAGGCCGCCGACGCCGTGATCGCGCTGCTGGATCAGGCGAAGGCGTAGTCCTCGATCGGGAAGGTGCGGGCGTCGCGGCGGGCGCCGATCACGGAGCTCGGCCGCAGCAGCGTCGCCTCGCCGTGCGGGTCGAAGTAGTAACTGCGGCTGCCCTCGCACGCGCCCAGCTGGAAGACGGACCGCCCCAGCCGCGACGACATCGTCTCCAGGAACTTCGCGTTCGCCTGCTCCGTCACCTCGACGGTGCGCGCGCCGGTCCGGTCGATCTCGTCGAAGACGCGGCGCAGGTGCACCATCTGCGCCTCGATGGTCCAGAAGTAGCTCAGGCCCGTGTAGCTGTACGGGCTGTGCAGGCTGAAGAAGTTGGGGAACTTCGGCACTGCCATGCCCTCGTAGGCCTGGAAGCGCCCCTCGCGCCAGAACTCGCCGAGGTTCCGCCCGTCCCGGCCGGTCACGTCGATCGCGGGGAAGTTCTTCTCCCACAGCGAGAACCCCGTGGCGAGCACGAGGGTGTCGAGCTCGTGGACGGTGCCGTCGGCCATCTCGATGCCGTGCGGCAGCACACGGGCGATGGACGAGGCCTCGAGGGTCACGTTGTCGCGGCTGAAGGTCGGGAAGTAGGTGTTGGAGAAGGTGGGCCGCTTGCAGCCGAAGGAGTACGACGGGGTGAGCGCCGCCCGCGTCTCCGGGTCCGGGACCTGCGCGCGCAGGTGCGCCTTGGCGAGCAGCGCCGCGACGTCGTTGAAGCGGTGCCCGTACTTGTAGTTGAGCACGCCGACGGTGCTGAGCACCTCGAGCGCCGTCGAGTTCGCGAGCCGCGCCGCGCGCTGCGTCACGGGGAGCCGGCCGAACAGGGCCTTCACCGGGCCGGGAACCTCGAAGTCGACCTTGGGCACCACCCAGATCGGGGTGCGCTGGAAGACGGTGAGGTGCCCCGCGACCTTCGCCAGCTCCGGGACCAGCTGCACGCCGGTCGCGCCGGTGCCGATGATCCCGATCCGCTGCCCGGCGAGGTCGGCGTCGTCGTCCCACTTCGCGCTGTGGATGACGGTGCCGGCGAAGTCGTCGATGCCCTCGATGTCGGGGAGCTTGGGCTGGCTGAGGAAGCCGGTCGCGGTGATGAGGTAGCGGGTGCGGAGCTTCTGTTCGAGGCCGCCGTCGCGGACGACGGTGACCTCCCACTCGGCGGCCTGCGGATCCCAGACGGCGCCGGTGACGTCGACGCCGAAGCGCATCAGCGGCCGCAGCCCGTACTTGTCGGCGACCCTGCTCGCATAGGCCTTGAGCTCGGAGCCGGGCGCGTACAGCCGCGACCAATTCGGGTTGGGCTCGAAGGAGTACGAGTAGGTCACCGAGGCGATGTCGACCGCGAGGCCCGGGTAGTGGTTGACGTGCCACGTCCCGCCCAGGTCCTCCTCGCGCTCGAGGATGAGGATGTCGTTGCGACCGCGGCCGAGGAGTTCGATCGCGGCACCCATGCCGCCGAACCCCGCGCCGACGATGATCACGTCGTGCGTCATGTCCAGTCCCTCCATCGTCCACTGCCCTTTTTGTGAACGGAACGTCAGTTGAAATCTACGTCAGTGTAGAACCGGGCGCATCCCGCCGCCTCCTACTCAGGGCGGAGTCGCGCCCGCCCGCGCGGCCAGCAGCACGACGCCCAGCACCGCTCCCCCGACGGTCGTCGCCGCGAACAGCGCCACCCACACGCCGCCGGGGATCCTGGTCAGCCGGGCCAGCTGGTCGGCGTCGCTCTCCTGGCCCCGCCCGCGACGGCGCAGGGACTGCAGCTCGGCGACAGCGCGCGGCGCCCCGAAGAGGAGGAACCAGGTACCCACGTGGGCCAGCGCGACCTTCGCGTCCGGGGCCGCCCACCAGGAGACGGCGACCACGACCGCGGCGGCGAGGAGCACCACGTACAGGCCGAAGAAGTTGCGGATCTGCAGGAGCAGCAGCGCCAGCAGGAGCACCGCGGCCCACAGCGCGGCCAGGGCGTAGCCGCGGGAGAGCAGGACGGCGGCGACCAGGCCGATCACCGTCGGCGCCGGGTAGCCGGCCGCGAACGTGGCGACCATGCCGGGCCCGCGGGGTCGCCCGCGGGAGACGGTGAGTCCGGAGGTGTCGGAGTGCAAGCGGACGCCGCTGAGCCGGCGTCCGCAGAGCACGGCGGTCACGGCGTGGCCGCCCTCGTGGGCGATGGTCACCACGTGCCTCGCCCGGCGCCACGCCGGCCGCCACAGGACCAGGACGAGGGCCGCGACGGCCGTGCCCACCAGGACGGCGGTGCTCGGCGCGGGCTGGCGGTCGGCCACGTCGGCGACGACGCGGTCCCAGGCGTGGGCGAGGGCGTCGGGAAGGGCGGGATCCACCCGGTGCACGGTAGTCACGGCCGCTGTGGGAACGCTGAGTCCGCACTCTCCCGGCCCGTGCGGTCGATAGTGCCCGCTGGGCGGGCAGAATCCACCGCACGCTCGGCCGATAACCTGGACGCATGAGCCTCACCCCCCATTCGAGCCGCAGCCAGATCGTCACCGTGACCGAGGTGATCGACGAGACGGCGCTCGCGAAGTCCTTCGTCTTCGATGCGGAGTGGGACTACCGGCCGGGCCAGTTCGTCACCGTCCGCGTCCCGTCGGAGCGCACCGGGTCGGTCGCCCGCTCCTACTCGCTGTACACCTCCCCGTTCGACGACGCGAAGCCCGGCGTGACCGTCAAGCGGACCGTCGACGGGTACGCCTCGAACTGGCTCTGCGACAACGTCACCGCGGGCGACGAGCTCGAGGTCCTGCCGCCGTCGGGCGTCTTCGTGCCGGAGAGCCTCGACGTGCCGCTGCTGCTGCTCGCGGCGGGCAGCGGCATCACGCCGATCATGTCGATCCTGGCGGCCGCACTCAAGGCCGGCACGCAGCCGGTCACGCTGCTGTACGCCAACGCCGACCCGGAGGCCACGATCTTCCGCGCGGAGATCGCGCGACTGGAGGCGGAACACGAACGGCTCACGGTGATCTGGTGGATGGAGTCCGAGCGGGGCATCCCCGACGCCGACATGCTGTCCGCGCTGCTCACGCCGTACCACTCGCGCGCGACCTACCTGTGCGGCCGCGACGAGTTCATGGCCGCCTGCAAGGAGGCCGCCAGGGTGATCGGCACCCCGCGCGAGCAGGTGCACCAGGAGATCTACGCCTCGCTCACCGGCGACGCCTTCGCCGACATCGTGCCCCACGAGGTGGAGGTCACCGCGGACTCGCCGCAGGTCACCGTCCACAACCTGGGCGCGAGCTTCACCGTGCCGTGGCCGGAGGGCGAGTCGCTGGTGGACGTGCTCATCAACAACGGCCACGACGTGCCGTACTCCTGCCAATCGGGCGAGTGCGCCACGTGCCTGTGCAAGCTGACGAAGGGCACCGTCGCGATGGCGGTGACCGACGGACTCGACCCCGACGACGCCGAGGACGGCTACATTCTGGGGTGCCAGGCGAAGCCGACGTCGCCGGAGTTGGAGGTCGAGTACTGATGCGGATCCGCGGAGCGGTGCTGGAGGAGATCGGGCGCGCGCGTCCGTACGCGCAGTCGCAGCCGATCTCGGTGGGCGAGCTCGAGCTCGCGCCGCCGGGCCCCGGCGAGCTGCTGGTCCGCATCGAGGCCGCGGGCCTGTGCCATTCGGACCTGTCGGTGGTCGACGGCAACCGCGTCCGCCCCGTGCCGATGCTGCTGGGCCACGAGGCGGCCGGCATCGTCGAGGCGCTGGGGCCCGGTACCGAGGGCGTCGCGGTCGGCGACCGCGTGGTCATGGCCTTCCTCCCCCGCTGCGGCGAGTGCGCCAATTGCCGCACCGACGGCCAGCTTCCGTGCACGCCGGGCAGCGTCGCCAACAACGCCGGCGAGCTGCTGGGCGGCGGCCGGCGACTGTCGCGCGACGGCGCGGAGGTGCACCACCACCTCGGGGTGTCCGGCTTCGCGACGCACACCGTGGTGGACGCCCGCTCCGTCACCCGCGTGGATGCCGATGTGCCGCCGGAGATCGCGGCCGTCCTCGGCTGCGCCGTGCTCACCGGCGGCGGTGCGGTGCTCAACGCCGGCGCACCGTCGAACGGCGACGACGTGATCGTCGTCGGCCTGGGCGGGGTCGGCATGGCCGCCGTCCTCACCGCCCTGTCCCTGCAGGCCGACGGTGCCGTCGGCCGCGTGATCGGCGTCGACGCGCAGCCCGCGAAGCTGGAGCAGGTGCGCGCCCTCGGCGCCGACGCCGCCTACACCCCTGCGGAACTCGCCGAGGCCGGCGTGCGCGCGCCCGTCGTGATCGAGGCGGCGGGCCACCCGAAGGCCTTCGAATCCGCGGTGGCGGCGACCGCTGTCGGCGGCCGGACGGTGACCGTCGGGCTGCCGAATCCCGCTGCGCGGTCCGAGATCAGCCCGCTCGTGCTCACCGCCGAGGCCCGCACCATCATCGGCAGCTACCTCGGCTCCGCCGTCCCGCAGCGCGACATCCCGCGGTACGTCGAGATGTGGCGCGCCGGCCGCCTGCCGGTCGAGAAGCTGATCAGCGGCGTCATCACGCTGGAGCAGATCAACGAGGGTATGGACTCCCTGGCCGACGGTGCCGCCGTCCGCCAGGTGATCCGCTTCTGACGCCTAGGTCGCGGGCCGGATGCCGGCCAGGACGATGCCGATCTGACCGGCGACGTCGATGCCGTCCGGCACCTGCTCGGCGACCATGCCGATACCGCTGATCAGCTGCGACACGGTGCGGTAGCCGATCTCGGGGCGCACGAGGCCGGCGGCCCGCGCGCGCTCGAGGACACCCTCGCCGGCGGAGCCGAGTGCGGTCTTGCAGCTGTAGAGGACCGAGGTGTCGTCGTCGTCCGCGTCGGCGAGCAGGCGAGCGTGCAGGCCGCGGAAGAACGACTTGTGCTCGTAGTGGCTGTGCGCCCACTCGGAGAGGGCGCGCTCCGGTTCGACGTCGGCGAGGGCGATCAGCCGCTCCCCGTCGGCGGCGACCTCCACCTGCCAGTCGTCCAGGACTGCGCGATGCAGATGCGCGCGGGTCGGGAAGTGCCGGTACAGGGTGCCCGGCCCGACGCCCGCGGCTTTGGCGATCTCATCGAGAGACGCATCGGCTCCGCGATCACCGAACGCCTCGCGGGCGACCGCGAGGATCTTGTCGCGGTTGCGCTGTGCGTCCGCACGCAGCGGGCGCGGCGCCTCGACCCGTGGCGCACCGCCGACCGATACCGACCTTTCGGACACTTCGCTCACACCCCTTGCAAACCGGAGACTGCCTCCGTAGCGTAACCGGAGAGGGCCTCCGATTCGCCGATTCATCTCCGAAAAACCGGAGCCGCTCTCCACATCGTAGCCCCTCGGCCGAGAACCGGGGACCATCGACCCGCCATCACCAGTGAATCAGGACACACTTCATGTCGACGATCACCGCATCGGCTCTCCCGGACCGACCAGGAGCGCCTGCGCGCCCCGGCCTCATCCTCTCCGTCATCCTCACCGTCCAGCTCATGCTCGTGCTGGACGCCACCGTCGTGAACGTCGCGCTACCGATCGTGCACAGCGCGTTCGGCTTCTCCGCCGCCGACCTGTCGTGGGTACTCAACGCCTACACCCTGGCGTTCGGCGGGCTGCTCCTGCTGGGCGGGCGTCTCGGCGACGTGCTCGGCTACCGGCGAACCTTCCTCGGCGGGCTCGTCGTCTTCCTCATCGGCTCAGTGCTCGGCGGGTTCGCCCTGACGGGCGTCTGGCTGGTCGCCGCCCGCGCGGTGCAGGGCGTGGGTGCGGCGATCGCCGCGCCGGCGGCGCTGGCCCTGCTCACCCGGTCACAGCCGGAGGGCGCCGCGCGCAACCGCGCGCTCGGCCTGTTCGCGGCGGTCAGCTCCGGCGGCGGCTCGGTCGGCCTGCTCCTCGGCGGCGCCCTCACCTCGTGGGCGTCCTGGCGCTGGGCCTTCTTCATCAACGTGCCGATCGGGATCGCCGCGCTGATCCTCGGATCCCGGCTGCTCCCGAGAACGCCCCGTCGACGCGAGCCCTTCGACGTGCCCGGCGCGCTCGCCGCGACCATCGGCATGACATCGCTCGTCGCCGGCTTCGTCTGGCTCCCCGAGAGCGGCATCGCGCCGCGCACCGTGGCGGCGTTCGGCGTAGCAGTGATCGCCCTGGCCACGCTCTGCGTCGTCGAACGTCGCACCGATCACCCGCTGTTCGCGTTCCGCCTGCTCCGGGATCCCCACCGGGTGGCCGCACTGGTCGGGTTCGTGCTCATCGTGGGCCCGCAGATGACCGCGTTCTTCTTCCTGGTGCAGTTCCTCCAGGTGGTACACGGCTATTCCGCGTTCCTGACGGGCGTCGCCTTCCTCCCACTGACGCTGGGCATCTTCGGCGTCTCCCGGATCTCGCCGCGCCTGGTGAACCGATTCGGGCCCGCGCCGGTCGCGGTCGTCGGCACGATCCTGCTGGCCGTGGGGCACTTCCAGCTTGCACAACTCACCACGAGCAGCGGCTACTGGGCCGCCGTGTTCGTCCCCACACTCCTGCTCGGCATCGGCGGCGGGCTCGCCTTCATGCCCTTCACCAGCCGCATCCTCTCGGGCGTCCCCGCCTCCGATGCGGGCGCGGCCGCGGGCCTGATGCAGACGGCGCAGCAGGCCGGCGGCGTAGCGCTCGGCCTCGCTGTGCTCATCGCGATCTCCGGAATCAGCTCCGGCGAGGGTGCGACGACGACGGTGCCGGACTTGATCTCGGGCATGGATCGCGCATTCCTCGCGGGCTCCGGCTTCGTCGCCCTGAGTCTGCTGATCACGCTCGGGGCGGCACTGTGGAGCAGGAAGCCGGTCTCCGCCAGGTGATCCTGTTCTGAGCTACGCCTCGGGCGCCTCCGGCGGCGACGCGGGCCGCGGCCAGTCCGTTGGGCGCTGCTGGGCGTCGAGGCCACCGTCGGCGAAGACGACGGAACCGACGCAGTACCCGGACTCGGGGCCGAGCAGGAACTGCGCCAGCGCGGCGATCTCCTCCGGCCGCCCGGCGCGGCCCGCGGGGATCAGCTCGAGGAAGGCGTCCATCGCGGCGCCGAGTTGCGGATCGGCGCGCCCGGCCTGCGTCATCGGGGTGTCGATGAGCCCCGGCGCGATGGCGTTGAGGCGGATGCCCTGCCGCACGTACTCGGCGGCGTGCGTGCGCACGTAGTAGGCCAGCGCGGCCTTCGTCGCCGGGTAGGCCAGGATCGAGGCGTACTCGCCGTAGGAGTCGGCGAGGTCGGAAGCGGCGTGCTCGTCGCCGTCGAGGCACATCTCGGCCAGCTCCAGCGGCCAGCCCGGCTGCGTGGTCGTGGAGTTCGAGCTCACCAGCAGCGCCGCCGACGGCCCGCGGGCGAGCAGGGGCCGCAGCCCCACCAGCAGGTCGACCGCCCCGAAGTAGTTCACCGCGACGACCGACGCGCCCGAACGGCCCGCGGCCGGCCCCAGCCCGGCGAACGCGGCGAAGCCGGCGAGCGGCGCGGAACCCACCAGCTCGCCGATCCGCGCGACGGCCTCGAACCGGCCCCCGGGCGTCCCGAGATCGGCCTCGACGTCGGTCCCGCGCAGGTCGACGCCGATCACGCCGTGCCCGGCGGCATGCAGCCGCTCCGCCGTCGCCGCGCCGAGACCCGACGCCGCACCCGTCACCACGTACATGCTCATATCCCCCATCCTTCCCCCTGCGAACGGATTCGCGGCAAATCGGATGACATCCGCCCCGGTCCGGTTTAGCGTGAACGCACGCCGACCAGAGGAGACCCCATGACCGACGACGGTATCGCCGACAAGTTCAAGGAAGCACTCGAACGCAAGAACGCGTCGAACCGCAAGGGTTCCGCCCACCTGGACGGGTCCGCGAAGCCCGCGACCCCGCACGGGTCGGAGAGCCACCAGCAGCAGTTCCGCCGCAAGAGCGGATAGCGGAACCGCGCGACGGCCCGGCGAACCCGACAGGGATCGCCGGGCCGTCGACGTACCGGGCGGGCGCGTGGCGACCGTCACCTCCTCCCACCGGCGACCCGTCAGGGCATCCGATAGACTTGCGATCGCACTACGACGGTCGCACGAGGAGGGTGTCATCGACCTTCCGCTACTGATCCCCGTACCGATCGTGCGCCGCCCGGTGCCCGAGGGCGTGCCGCCGGAAAACCCTGCCGTCCATCAGGTCCGAGCCGTCATCGCGTCGATCCTCGGGTCGCTCCGCGGCGGTCCGCACCTGCCGGAGTCGGGCCTGAACTGGGCCGCCGCCTACCTCACGCGCGGACCCGAGCCGCTGCTCGTCGTGACCACCACCGACGCCGGCTGGCTGCCGCTCGGCACCATCGTCCCCGCGGGCGTGCGCGTGCTGTGGAACGTCCCCACGGCGGCCGCGTGGGCCACCGTCGACGATCCCGTGCGGCAGCTGGTGGAGTTCGCGGAGGCCGAGGGCTACACGATCCACGCGGTCGCCACCACCCACCCCAGCCGGGCGCACCACATCCCGAACGGCCCGTGGAAGCTCGTCGGCGAGCGCCATCCCGGGCAGGTACTGCCGTACCGGGTCACGCGCTTCGAGGCCGTCGCCTCCCCCGCCCGCGTCGCGCACATCCGCACCCTGTACCCCGACGAGGCCGATCGCCAGGCCCGCGCCCTCCTCCGCGACCTGGAGCGGATCACCGTCGAGCCCGAGTACGCGATCGGCGTCGACGAGGCCCGCGCGGAGGCGCGACGGTACCTCGCCGCCGGCCGGGACGTGCCCGCGGCGGTGGGCGATCAGCTGCTGCTCGACCAGGACGCCCTCGCCGATGCGCTGAACCTGGCGCGCACCCCGCCGCGGTCGCTGACCGCCGGCGGCGGCCCGCCCGACGGTGCGGCGCTCCGGTCCCGGCTCGTCGAGCGCGCGCTGGTGGAGGTCACGATCGCCGCGGCCCGGCACGACCTGGAGTCCGCGATCTACGGCTGGACCTTCGCGCGCTACCTGGCGCGCTGAGCGGCCATCAGGGGTACGTCTTGTACCGGTCCCAGTGGCGGACGCACAGGTACTGCGCCGCGTAGAAGACGAGCTGCTGCCGCTCCCACAGCGGGTACGCCCGCTCGTCGTTGTAGAGCGCGCGCGTCGCCCCGGCGGTGCTCCCCGGGTTCCGGTCGAGCGCGGCGCACGCCCGGTAGCCGAACCGGACCATCTGGGCGTCCGTGGTCCGATCGCCGAACGGCTTGGTGAAGTCGTGGAGGTTCTTCGAGGCCACGACGAACCGGCCCTCGTCGAGCCGGCCGTCGGCCTGCGCGGGCGCCTGCACCAGCGCGGCGCACCCCAGCGCCACGGCCGCGGCCGCCACCGCCCTCATCAGCTTCGGCATCGTCTCGCTCCTCGCCTCCGGTGGGCCCGACCCACGTGTCGTGGCGATTATCGCCGATCGCGCGAACGCCGGGGCGCGAACCCGAGAAGCCCGGAACGCGGAACGGCGCCCCTCCCCGAAGGGAGAGGCGCCGTTCACGGCTGGTTACCGAAGATCAGGCGATGATCTTGGTGACGCGGCCGGCACCGACGGTGCGGCCACCCTCGCGGATCGCGAAGCGCAGGCCCTCGTCCATGGCGACCGGCTGGATGAGCTTGACGCTCATCTCGGTGTTGTCGCCGGGCATGACCATCTCGGTGCCCTCGGGGAGGGTCACGACGCCGGTCACGTCCGTGGTACGGAAGTAGAACTGCGGGCGGTAGTTGTTGAAGAACGGGGTGTGACGGCCGCCCTCGTCCTTCGACAGGATGTACGCCTGGCCCTCGAACTCCTTGTGGGGAGTGGTGGTGCCGGGCTTCACGACGACCTGGCCGCGCTCGACGTCCTCACGCTTGAGACCACGGACCAGCAGGCCGACGTTGTCGCCCGCCTGGCCCGAGTCCAGCAGCTTGCGGAACATCTCGATGCCGGTGACGGTGGTCTTCGTCGACTTCTCGCGGATGCCGACGATCTCGACCTCCTCGTTGACGTTGACGATGCCGCGCTCGACACGACCGGTGACGACGGTGCCACGACCGGTGATCGTGAAGACGTCCTCGACGGGCATGAGGAAGGGCTTGTCGGTCTCACGCTCGGGATCCGGGATCGCGGTGTCGACCGCGTTCATCAGCTCGAGGATCGACTCGGTCCACTTGGGGTCGCCCTGCAGCGCCTGGTAGCCCGAAACGCGGACGACGGGGGCGTCCTCGTCGAACTCCTGCGAACCCAGCAGCTCGCGGACCTCCATCTCGACGAGCTCGAGGATCTCCTCGTCGTCGACCATGTCGCACTTGTTCAGGGCGACCAGGATGTAGGGCACGCCGACCTGGCGGGCGAGCAGCACGTGCTCACGCGTCTGGGGCATCGGGCCGTCGGTGGCGGCCACGACCAGGATCGCGCCGTCCATCTGGGCCGCACCGGTGATCATGTTCTTGATGTAGTCGGCGTGACCGGGAGCGTCGACGTGAGCGTAGTGACGCTTCTCCGTCTGGTACTCGACGTGGGAGATGTTGATCGTGATACCACGAGCCTTCTCCTCCGGCGCCTTGTCGATCTGATCGAAGGCCGAGGCCTCGTTCAGGTCCGGGTACTTCTCGGCCAGAACCTTGGTGATGGCAGCCGTCAGGGTGGTCTTGCCGTGGTCGACGTGACCGATGGTGCCGATGTTCACGTGCGGCTTCGTCCGCTCGAACTTCGCCTTCGCCACTTGATGTCCTCCTGGACGTAGGTGCTTGAGAGGCCGGTTGCCCCACAAGCGGGTGTATTTACTTCAGTTGTTCGACGCCGCGGAATTGTTCTGTGGCGTCACGCTCCGGAGAGCGGGGAGAATTACTCCCCGTTCACCTTCGCGATGATCTCCTTCGCCACGTTCGCCGGAACCTCGGCGTACGAGTCGAAGACCATGGAGTAGTTAGCCCGGCCCTGGGTCCGCGACCGGAGGTCGCCGATGTAGCCGAACATCTCCGACAGCGGGACCTGCGCCTTGACGACACGGGCACCACTGCGTTCCTCCATGGCCTGGATCTGGCCACGGCGGGAGTTGAGGTCGCCGATCACGTCACCCATGTAATCCTCGGGGGTCGTGACCTCGACAGCCATGATGGGCTCGAGGATGACGGGACCGGCCATGCGCGCGGCCTCCTTGAAGGCCTGCGCGCCGGCGATCTTGAACGCCATCTCGGACGAGTCGACGTCGTGGTACGCGCCGTCGAGCAGCGACACCTTGACGTTGACCATCGGGTAGCCCGCGAGCACGCCGTACTGCAGCGCGTCCTGCGCACCGGCGTCGACCGAGGGGATGTACTCCTTCGGCACGCGACCACCGGTGACGGCGTTCACGAACTCGTAGGTGACGCCGTCCTCGGCCTCCGTGAGCGGCTCGAGCTTGATGATGACGCGCGCGAACTGGCCGGAGCCACCCGTCTGCTTCTTGTGGGTGTACTCGTGCTTGTCGACGGTCTTGCGGATCGTCTCGCGGTACGCCACCTGCGGCTTGCCGACGTTGGCCTCGACCTTGAACTCGCGACGCATGCGGTCGACGAGGATGTCGAGGTGCAGCTCGCCCATGCCGCCGATGACGGTCTGGCCGGTCTGATCGTCGAGCTCGACGGAGAAGGTGGGGTCCTCCTCGGCGAGCTTCTGGATCGCGACGCCCAGCTTCTCCTGGTCGGACTTGGTCTTCGGCTCGATCGAGACGTTGATGACCGGGTCCGGGAACGTCATCGACTCGAGGACGATGGGGTTCGCCGGGTCGCACAGGGTGTCACCGGTGGTGGTGTTCTTGAGACCGATCATCGCGTAGATGTGACCGGCGGTCGCATCCTCGACGGGCATCTCCTTGTTGGCGTGCATCTGGAAGAGCTTGCCGATGCGCTCCTTGTTGCCCTTCGTGGCGTTGAGCACGCCGGTGCCCGAGTCGATGTGACCCGAGTACACGCGGACGAACGTCAGCTTGCCGAAGAAGGGGTGCGCGGCGATCTTGAAGGCCAGGGCCGAGAAGGGCTCGTCCTTGCTGGGCTTGCGCGAGATGATCTTCTCCTCGTCGCCCACGGCGTGACCCTCGATGGAGGGGACGTCGAGCGGGCTGGGGAGGTAGTCGATCACGGCGTCGAGCATGGGCTGCACGCCCTTGTTCTTGAACGCCGAGCCGCACAGCACGGGGTAGAGCTCGCGCGAGACGGTGAGCTTGCGGATGGCGCCCTTGATCTCCTCGATCGAGAGCTCCTCGCCGGCGAAGTACTTCTCCATCAGAGCCTCGTCGGACTCGGCGACGGTCTCGAGCAGCTTCTCGCGGTACTCGGCGGCCTTGTCGACGAGATCGGCGGGGATCTCCTCGATGGTCGGCTCAGCACCGGTCGGCACGACGCCGCGCCAGGTGATGGCCTTCTGCTCGATGAGGTCGACGACGCCGTCGAAGGCATCCTCGGCGCCGATCGGCAGCTGCAGGACGAGGGGCTTCGCGCCGAGGCGCTCCTCAATGGTGCGCACGGTGAAGTAGAAGTCGGCGCCCAGCTTGTCCATCTTGTTGACGAAGCAGATACGCGGGACGTCGTACTTCTCGGCCTGACGCCAGACCTGCTCCGACTGGGGCTCGACGCCCTCCTTGCCGTCGAAGACGGCCACGGCGCCGTCGAGCACGCGGAGCGAACGCTCCACCTCGACGGTGAAGTCGACGTGCCCGGGGGTGTCGATGATGTTGATCTGGTTGCCGTTCCAGAAGCAGGTCACGGCGGCGGAGGTGATGGTGATACCACGCTCCTTCTCCTGCTCCATCCAGTCGGTGGTCGAGGCACCGTCGTGGGTCTCACCGATCTTGTAGTTCACACCGGTGTAGAAGAGGATGCGCTCGGTAGTGGTGGTCTTACCGGCATCGATATGCGCCATGATGCCGATGTTGCGGACCTTCGTGAGGTCGGTAAGCACTTCCTGTGCCACGGTGGTAAGCCTCGTTCTCGTTAAAGGATGGTTGGAACTCCGCCGCGGGAGCGGCACCTGCAGCTCGGTAGCGGCAGCGGTTCTCCGGTGTCCCGCGGGCCGGCCGGTGGGCCGGCCCGCGGGATCAGATCACCAGCGGTAGTGCGCGAACGCCCGGTTGGCCTCGGCCATCTTGTGGGTGTCCTCGCGACGCTTCACGGAAGCGCCCAGGCCGTTGCTCGCGTCGAGGATCTCGTTGGCGAGACGCTCGACCATGGTCTTCTCGCGACGCTGCCGCGTGAAGGTCACCAGCCAGCGCAGCGCGAGGGTGTTGGCGCGACCGGCCTTCACCTCGATCGGCACCTGGTAGGTGGCGCCACCGACGCGGCGGCTCTTCACCTCGAGCGACGGGCGCACGTTGTCGAGCGCCTTCTTGAGGGTGAGAACCGGATCGGTGCCGGTCTTCTCACGGGTGGCCTCGAGCGCGCCGTAGACGATGCGCTCGGCGGTCGACTTCTTGCCGTCCAGGAGCACCTTGTTCACGAGCTGCGTGACGACCTGCGAGCCGTAGACGGGGTCGTTGACGACGGGGCGCTTGGGCGCCGGTCCCTTACGAGGCATCAGCCCTTCTCCTTCTTCGCGCCGTACTTGCTGCGGGCCTGCTTGCGGCTCTTGACACCCTGGGTGTCGAGCGAGCCACGGATGATCTTGTAGCGAACACCCGGGAGGTCCTTCACACGACCGCCGCGGACGAGCACCATCGAGTGCTCCTGAAGGTTGTGGCCTTCGCCGGGGATGTACGCGGTGACCTCGACCGAGGTGGTCAGGCGGACGCGGGCGACCTTACGGAGAGCCGAGTTCGGCTTCTTCGGGGTCGTGGTGTAGACGCGGGTGCACACGCCACGACGCTGCGGCGAGCCCTTGAGGGCGGCCACCTTCGTCTTGGTGGCCTTGTCCCGGCGGCCCTTGCGGACCAGCTGGTTGATAGTTGGCATAGAAGCGCTTTTTCCTTCGTTTCGGCTGTCGCCGACCGCACGGTCGACTCTTCCTGCTGCTGCGGTTGTAGCTCCGGGCAAGCCGCGCGCCCCCGCGAAGGGGAGAACGACTTCCGCAGCGCGGCCCCACCCGCTTCAACGGCTCTCGCCGTTTCCGCTGGTCAGTCCCGTTTCCGGGAAGTAGCTACCCGCCTCGCACGTACCCCGAGGTCGGGCGTGTCGCGTATCCGTGGGCGGTTCCGGAGGTCCGGCCTAGCCATGGACACGTGTGAACAGTCCTGGTTACCCAGGCACGGCGACCTAGCTTACCCGCCTGAACTCACACTGGTCAAAATGCATTGCCTACAGGCCACGATAGTCGCGCACCGACACCCGTGGCCCGCGGCGCTCGCGGTCGACGCCCGCTCGGACCAGCAGCCTGATCACCCGCCCGCGCTGGCCCCGATAAGGCTCGAGCACGTCGAGCATTCCGGGATCGTCCAACGCCTCGCCCGCGAGCGCTATTCCCACGATCCGCGGCAGGTGGTAGTCGCCGACGGGCACGGCGTCCGGGTCGCCGCACGCCCGGCCCAGCAGGTCGCCGACGGTCCACGGCCCGATGCCGGGGAGGGCCCCGAGCTTCGCGGGCCGATGCTCGACCTCCACAGCACTCGCCCCGATGATCGTGCGCATCCGGACGGGTTCCACGCCGGCGCGGTGCCACTCCCAGCCGGGTATCGCGGCCCAGGCGGCGCGCGGCGGCGGCACCCGCAGGTCGGGTCCGCCCGTCGGTCCCGGGGCGACCGTGCCGAACCGTCGGACCAGGTACCGCCAGGACCGCCACGCCTCCGCGCCCACGACCTTCTGCTCCAGCACCGTCGGGACGAGCGTCTCCCAGACCCGGTTCGACCGGGTCAGGCGCAGCCCGGGCGAGGCCGCGACCGCCCGCTCGACGACGTCGTGGCGCGGAACCAGGGCCGACGGCTCGTCGTCCGCGCCGACCATCGCGGGGGCGTGGTCGAGGAGCCAGTCCGCGCCGCTCCCCCACGCCTGCGCCGTCACCGTGCCGTCGACGAAGCGCAGGCGCAGCGTCCCCGGTCCGTCCGGGGTGTGCACGGCCCGCCACAGCGCACCGTCGGGCGTGCGCGCGTAGGCCGGATCGCCCGCGCCGCGGCGGAGCACGCCGACGGTGCCATGAAGGTCGAGGAAGTACCCCGGAGCCCATGAGCGTTCTGCCGTCACCCGGCGAGGTTACGCCGCCCGGTGCCGGTACTTCTCCTCGTAGACCTGCGCGCGGCGACGGTGCTCGGCGAGCTGGCTGCCGCTCTCGGTGTGCGGGTCGATGCCGTTGTCGACCAGCAGTTCCTGCAGGTAGATCGAGCGCAGGCCGCCGACGAAGACGATGGCCGGCAGGGCCATCATCGCGACGAGGGCGAGCTTGACCCACAGCGGCGACGGGAGCAGCAGGGCGACGACGAGGAAGGGCACGAACATCAGCGCCCCGCGGATGAAGAAGCGACGGTTGTGGCCGGGGCCGGTGGCGTCGTTGACCACCCAGTCGCGCATGGAGTCGGGCAGGCGCATCCCCATGAGGTACTTCACCCGCTCGAGGAGGTTCGGTGTGGTTCGCGTAGTCGTCATGCCTCCACGCTACGCCGGTGTGATTCCGCTCACAATCGTGGCGAAACGCTCAGCGCTCGCCGCTGCGCCGGTATGCGAGGGCCGCGGCGCCCGCGAAGACCGCGAACCACACCAGCACGTTGACCACGGCCCCGAGCAGGGAGACGTGCCCGCCGGAGAGCATCTCTCCGCCGGTCAGCGGGTAGCGGGCGAGGGCGGTGATCCCGTACATCGGCGTGAACTGCGCGGCGGTCAGCATCCCGCCCGACAGCGGGAAGAAGACGTTGCCGCCGAAGGCGAGCACCGTGAGCAGCAGCCCCGGGACGTGCATCACGATCTCGGGCCGCAGCGCGAGGCCGAGGGCGAGCCCCAGCGCGCCGAACAGCGCCGAGCCGAGCCACGCGAGGAGCAGCGAGAGCACCCAGACCTGCCGCTCGGCCTGCGCGCCGGTCACCGCGGCCAGCGCCGCGAGCACGACCACGGGGAGCGCCGACATGGTCAGGGCGCTCACCACCTTCGAGGCGATGTAGCCGGGCGGCCGCAGGGGCGTGAGCCGCAGGGTGCGCACCCAGCCGGTCGAGCGCTCCGCCGCAACCTGGGCGGCGGTCGTCGTGGCCGCCGCCGCCGAGCCGTAGAGCGCGAGGCCGATCATCATCCAGGCGGCGAAGTCGCCGTGCGCGAACCGCGCGTCCGGCCCGGCCTGGGCGTGCAGCGCCAGGTACAGCACCACCGGCAGGACGGTCGTGATGATGAGGGTCTGCCGGTTGCGCAGCTGGCGCCGCACGTCGAGCAGCAGGAAGCGGGGCGTCAGGCCCCAGGTCGCGATGGTGGTCATGCCTTCTCCTCGGTGAGCTGCAGGAACGCCTCTTCGAGACCGTGCGTGAGGGTCTCCACGTCGCGGGCGTCGGTACGGGTGAGCAGGAAGCGGAGCGCGTCGTCGGACGCGCGCGGGTCGCCGTCGACGGCGAAGACGGTGCGCTCGCCGCGCACCTCCGCCACGCGGAGGCCGGGCACGGCCGCGACGAGGGCGGCGGCACCGTCGGGGCCGAGGACCGCGGAGACCCGCCGGCCGGTGGCGGCGGCCCGGACGTCGGCGGTGGCGCCGTCGGCGACGATCCGCCCGCCCGCGATCATGACCACCCGGTCGGCGAACTGGTCCGCCTCCTCCAGGTAGTGGGTGGCGAACAGGACCGTCGTGCCGCGGCCGGCGTCGGCGCGGACGGCGGCCCAGAACCGGCGCCGGGCGTCGACGTCCATGCCGGCGGTGGGCTCGTCGAGGACGAGCAGGTCGGGCTCGGCGAGCAGGGCCAGGGCGAACCGCAGCGCCTGCTGCTGCCCGCCGGAACACTTCCCGACGGTGCGCCGCCGCAGGTCCTCGAGGCCGGCGCGGGCGATCGCGGCGTCCGGATCGGAACCGGGGTGCAGCGACGCGATCAGGTCGACGGTGTCCTGCACCGTGAGCGCTGGGAGGAGCCCGCCCGACTGCTGCACGGCGGCGACGGTGCCGGTGTGCGTCGCCGTGCCGGCGTCCGGGGTGATGAGGCCGAGGATCATGTCGATGGTGGTGCTCTTGCCCGCGCCGTTGGGGCCCAGGAAGGCGACCACCTCGCCCTGGCGGACGGTCAGGTCGACGCCGTCGACGGCGGTGAACCGCTCCCCCGTCGGGGTCGCGTAGGTCTTGGTCAGGGATCTGAGTTCCAGTGCCGGTGTCATGCTGTCGACGATGCCCGCGACCTGCGCCGATCGGATCCACCCGCGGGTGGAGGCCGAGGTGGAGATCGCTCTGTGATGCGGATCACAGACGGAGTAGATTCACTGCCATGCGTGTGCGGCACTCCCTCTCCCTCGCGGCGGCGCTGGCGCTGTGCGCGGCCGCCCCTGCGTTCGGGGCGTCGCCGCCGCCGGGCGCGCTGCTCGGCGAGTTCGCGCAGAACCAACTGGAGAACTGCGCCGCGATCTGCCCGTACGCGCTGCAGGGCGCGATCGGGGTGCCCGCAGGGGTGGTCGCCGCGCCGGGCGCGGCGCTCGCCGCGGCCGCGGGCGGCCCGTTCCGCGCGCTCGGCGCGGGGGCGGCGGCGGTGACCGGTCCCGCGGACGCGGCGATGACCGGCATCATCGGCAACGATCTCAATCAGGTGGTGCCGCGGTTCCAGAACGGCGTGGTCATCGGCCTGCTCGATCTGATGCGGATCGGGGGCGGCACCGGCTCGGTCGGCGCGCTGCGCACCGACCTGCTCGCCGCCTTGCAGCAGCCGTTGCCGCCGGTCGCCGCCACTCCTCCCCCGCTCACGACGCCGCCGGCCTTCGGCATCACGCCCACGCCCCAGAACGCGGCGGAGACCGCGGTGGCGCAGGGGACGAACGCCTTCTTCGCGGCGGCCTTCTACGTCCCGGAGCTGTCGCTGCTCGGGGCGACGCAGACCGCGAACGCCGCGGCGACGACGCTCGCGGAGTCCGGCGACCCCGTCGCCGCCGTCCAGGCCGGGCTGGACGCCGCGGGAGCGGTGGCGGCGGAGAACGCGCGGATCCTGGAGCGGGCGCTCTCGACGCCGTCGACCGGCGGGCCGACGAGCGCGGGCGCGCGGTCGACGAACCCCGACGATGCCGCGGGCGCCGGGCAGAGCCCGTCGGCCACCGTCGACGCCCCCGGGTCGGGCGACGCCACCACGCCCACCGACGCGACCGGGTCCGGCGACACCACGACCACCGACGACGGGGACTGAGCTACGTCCCGCCGAACCTCACGGGAGCGAGGCCGGTCCGGTCACGCGGACTCGGTCGCGGCGGCTCTGGCCTCGATCCGCGCCCTGACCTCCGGGCGGCGCAGCGGCGGCACCGTCTTCGGCGGCTGCCGGCGCGCGGGCAGCGCGTCGAGCAGTTCCTCCGTCGCGGCGGTCACCTTGGCGACCGCGAGCTCGAAGGCGTCGTGGTTGGCGTCGCTGACCTTCTGAATCCCCGAGACCTTGCGCACGTACTGCCGCGCGGCGGCCTCGATCTCCTCGTCGGTGGCGGCGGGTTCGAGTCCCCGCAGTTCAGTGATGTTCCGGCACATACTCCGACGGTAGTCCCGTCCCGGGTAAATTGCTGTCGCATGGGAGAGGGAACGGGGGAGGCACAGGAGATCGCGGGCTATCGCGTACTGCGCCGCCTCGGCAGCGGGGGCATGGGCGAGGTCTTCCTCGTCCAGCATCCGCGGCTGCCCCGCCGGGACGCGCTGAAGCTGCTGGACTCGAGCGTCTCGCGCAACGCGGACTTCAAGGCTCGGTTCAGCCGGGAGGCGGACGTCCTGTCGATCCTGTCGCATCCGAACATCGTGGGCATGTACGACCGCGGCGAGGTCGACGGCCGGCTGTGGCTGGCGATGGAGTACGTCGCGGGCGACGACGTCGCGGTGATCCTCGCGCGCAACGGGCCGATGCCGTTGGGCCTGGTCACCGACATCGTCGCCGGCGCCGGGGCGGCGCTCGACTTCGGGTGGCACGAGCACCGCATCACGCACCGGGACGTCAAGCCCGCGAACATCCTGGTGCGGCTGACGGGCGGCCGCGCGACGACGGTGAAGCTCGTCGATTTCGGGATCGCCAAGGCCGCCGGCGAGACGACGTCGCTGACCTCGACCGGGGTCACCGTGGGCACGATGAGCTACATCGCGCCGGAGGCGATCGAGGGCCGCCCGCTGGACCTGCGCGCCGACGTCTACTCGCTCGGCTGCACCGCGTTCCAGATGCTCACCGGGACGATGCCGTACACCGGCACCTCCGTCGCCCTCATGTCCGCGCACCTGAACCGGCCGATCCCCCGGATCACCGAGCGCGTGCCCACCCTGCCCGGCTACCTCGACGCGGTGTTCGCGACGGTGCTGGCGAAGGAGCCGCGGGACCGCTTCCAGGACTGCGCGTCGTTCGTCGCCGCGCTGTCCGGCGCGGCTCCCGTCCCCGCCCCACCTCCGACGACGCAGGCGATCGCCCTGCCGGCAGTGCCTCCTACGACGATGCCCGCCGCCGATCACTTCGCACGCACGGAACTCCGCGCGGCCGGGCCCGCCCCGGAGCCCACCGAATCGTCCCGCGGCACCGGGATCCTCAAGGGCGGCATCGCGGTTCTCCTGGTGGGCGTCCTCGCCGTCGCCGGCTTCCTCGGCTTCACGTTCCTGCGGGCCTCGGACACCACTGTCACTCCGACCACGCCCAGCTCCGTCCGCGTCACGACCCGCGTCCTCCCGCCCACCGGCGCCTCCGCGCCGCCGACCGCCCCGCCGCGCACGCCGGACTACGGCACCCGCTGACCGCCCCGGCAGCACCGCCCCGGCGTCCGCATCACGGCGCCCCGAGGATCGTCGCGCAGCTCCACGAGGCCCTGATCGTCAGCGGCGTACCCGGGGTCCCCTTCTGCCGGGACAGCACGGCGTCGATGCTGCCGGACTTGTCCGCGTCGAGGGTGATGGTCCCCTTGACCTGACTCGCGTTCGTGACGGGGCCGGACGCCCAGCGCTCGTCCGAGACGACGCCGGCCGAGTCGCGGTAGAAGGTGACGACGCCGGTGCTCATGCTCGTGATCATGAAGCGTGTCCGGCCCTCCTCGACCGACGAGATCCCGATCGACAGCCGGTAGGGCTGGCCGTTGATCCGCACGACGCCGTTGAAGGTGTAGTGGTGGCCGCGGGTCCCCCACTGGTACCACCGGCAGGTGACGGGCTCGGCGAGTTCGGTCGACTTCCCGGTCGGTCCGCCGCTGACCTCCACGGTGAGAGCGTCGACGGGGCCTCTCGAGGTCGTGCCCGGAGCTGATGCCGCGTCCGAGAGCGGGACGCAGCCCACGACCGCGAGGCCGAGGAGCGAGATCGTCGCGGCGGCGCGCACGTGCCGGCGGTGTCTGATGATCGTCATCGCTCGACGGTACGAACCGCAGTGCCCCAAGGGCATCGGCGTCAGTACTCATCTCCCGCTTCGCCTGCCGCGCACGTTACGCGGCCGCGCTCACCCGACCAGCGCGGCGACCTCGTCGGCGCAGCCCCAGCTCAGGGTCACCCCGGCGCCGCCGTGGCCGTAGCAATGGACGACGTCGCCCTCGCGCTCGAGGCGCACCGTCGGGCGGGACGGCCGCAGGCCGATGTTGTGGCCGAGCACCCGCGCGTCCGCGAGCTCGGGGACGAGCGCGCGGGCCCGGGCGAGGATGGCGTCCGCGGTGGCCGGGTCGACGGTGAGGTCCTCCGCGCCGTGGTCCTCGGTGCCGCCGACCACGACGTCGTTCGAGCGCGGCACGACGTACGTGGTGACGCCGAGGTCGAGCGCGGAATCGTCGATCCACCAACGGTGCACGCCCACCTGCTCGAGGTAGACCACCTGCCCGCGCACCGGCTCGAGGGTGGCGTCGCCGACGAACTCGCGCGCTCCCAGTCCGGTCGCGTTGACGACGGTGCCGTCCAGCTCGTCGAGGGACCGAACCCCCCGTTGTTCGACGGTGCCGCCGAGCTCGCGGACGCGGCCCGCGAGCCAGGGCAGGTAGACGGGCATCTCGATGACGGGCGAGACGAAGCTCCACCCCTCGGCGTAACCGGGTCGCGGCGCCGCGACCCGCTCGACCGACGGCACGGCGGAGGTCCACCACGGCTCCGGGACCGGTTCGCGGAAGATCTCGGTACCGGGCGTCATGACGACACCGTCGACGCCGCGGGCGGCGAGCGCCGTGAACTCGGCGAGCGTCGCCGCGGACCATCCGGTCACCCGGTCGCGGGGCTCGGCGAGGTACGGGTACCAGACGGCGGCGGCGACCGCGGAGGTCAGGCCGGGCGAGAGTTCCCGCCCGTACACGCGAACACCGTGCCCCGCCTCGAGCAGGCGCACCGCGCACGACAGTCCGATCACGCCGGCACCGACGATCGTCACCTCAGCCATGCGGACAGCCTGTCATGCCCGTCGCCGGCCGCGGCGGCCGTTC
The DNA here is from genome assembly GCF_049844855.1 of Tsukamurella sp. DT100. Classification (NCBI taxonomy): domain Bacteria; kingdom Bacillati; phylum Actinomycetota; class Actinomycetes; order Mycobacteriales; family Tsukamurellaceae; genus Tsukamurella; species Tsukamurella sp. DT100. The sequence goes on along the minus strand of NZ_JBNCLV010000003.1, from coordinate 452,880 downwards.
CCGCGATGCCACCGCCTCTTCGCAATCGCAGCGTAGGCTTTGCAGCGTCACCACCCCGAACGAATCACCCACGGATACAAGGAAGTGCCATGAGCGAATACGTTGCCGTCATCTCCCTGCCCACCCGCGCCGCCACGTACGAGGAGTACTCGGAACTCAAGAACACCGCGGACACGTACGGGGTGGTGTCCTCCGCGATCGTCGAGCGCAACGCGGACGGCACCTACGACATTCCCGAGACCACCGACGGCACCACGGGCACCGGCACCCTCAGCGGTTCGCTCATCGGCATGCTCGTGGGCGTGCTCGGCGGCCCGGTGGGCATGCTGCTCGGCATGTCGGTGGGCACGGCGACCGGCGCGCTGGTGGACGCGAGCAACCTCGACGACAGCGACGACGTGATCTCCCTCTTCGCGCAGCAGCTCCCGCCCGGCAACAACGCGATCATCGTGCAGACCGAGGAGCCGACGACCGACGCGCTCGACGCGCAGGTCGCGCGGGCCGGCGGCCGCATCGCGCGCCGCCCGCTCGACGAGGTGATCAGCGAGCTCGAGGCGCAGCAGGACGCCGCGGACGCCGCCGCGAAGGCCGCCCGCAAGGCGGCGCACGAGCAGAAGAAGCAGGAGCGCCACGACAAGAACGAGGACCGGATCAACGCCCTCAAGGCCAAGTTCAGCCGCGACTGACCACCCACGTCGTTAGGCTCGCCATGTGAGTGACTACGAGTTCCTGCAGGCTGCGCCGCCCGGTCCCTCCTTCGAGAGGAGCTGGCCCGTCCGCACGGGTGACGTCGACCCCGAGCGGCGGGTCCGGCTCGACGGGGTCGCGCGCTACCTGCAGGACATGGCGAACGACGAGATGTTCCACCGCGGTTTCGACGCCACCGACCCGTACTGGCTGGTGCGCCGCAGCATCATCGACGTGCTCGAGCCGCTGCACTGGCCCTCGGACGTGACGCTGCTGCGCTGGTGCGAGTCCACCAGCTCCCGGTGGTGCAACATGCGGATCACGCTGCGCGGCAGCTCCGGTGGGCACATCGAGACCGAGGCCTTCTGGATCCGGTTCAGCGCCGACTCGGGGATGCCGACGCACATCAGTGACGGCGGCATGGAGTACCTGCAGCAGTACGTGACGGAGACCCGGCTGCGCTGGAAGGCGCTCAACACCGCCACGCCGCCCGAACCCTCGGCGGGCGACTACACCGTGAAACTGCGCGCCACCGACTTCGATCCGTACCAGCACCTCAACAACGCCGCGTACCTGCAGCTCGTCGAGGACGACCTGAACGGCGACGCCCTTCTCGCGGCCCCGCACCGCGCGATCATCGAGTACCTCGCGCCGATCCCCCTGGGTTCCAGCGTGCAGGTGCGGTCCGAGCGGGACGACGCCGGCTACCGGCAGTGGCTCTACCTCCTGGACGAGGACGGCGCCCCCGCCCGCAAGCCGGCATCGGCGGTCTCGGTCGTCGCGCTGACCGGCGCCCCCTTCGCTCCTCCCGCGCCGTGGCCGCCGGAGCAGGTCGAGCGGATCGAGTGGCGGGTCTGACAGTCCCGAATCGGGCGAAAAAGACGCACCTCCCGCCCCACGTGGCGGCACTCCGTTCGCAGGCCTAAGCTCCTCGAGGTAGATAGATAAGATCTTCTAACCTTAAGGACGGAACGTTGGCGCCGGCCCTGCTCGACACCCCCGCATCGAAGCCGCACAGCGACTCGTACAAGTGGATCGCCCTGTCCAACACCACCCTCGGGATGCTGATCGCGACGATCAACAGCTCGATCGTGCTGATCGCGCTGCCCGACATCTTCAAGGGCATCCACCTGAACCCGCTGGAGCCGGGCAACACCAGCTACCTGCTGTGGATGATGATGGGCTTCCTGGTCGTGACCGCGGTCCTCGTGGTCGCCTTCGGCCGGCTCGGCGACATGTTCGGGCGGGCCCGCATGTACAACATGGGCTTCCTGATCTTCTCGGTCTCGTCGATCTTCCTGGCGGCGACCTGGTTCGACGGGCACGCCGCGGCCCTGTGGCTCATCGGCTGGCGCGTGGTGCAGGGCGTCGGCGGCGCCTTCCTCATGGCGAACAGCTCCGCGATCCTCACCGATGCCTTCCCGCCCGACCAGCGGGGGCTCGCGCTCGGCATCAACAGCGTCGCGGCGATCGCCGGCTCGTTCCTGGGCCTGATCATCGGCGGCCTGCTCGCGCCGATCAACTGGCACCTGATCTTCCTGGTCTCCGTGCCCTTCGGGGTGATCGGCACCGTCTGGGCGTACCTGAAACTCGAGGACCGCGGCGCCCGCGTGCCGGCGACGATGGACTGGTGGGGCAACCTGACCTTCGCCGTCGGTCTCATCGCGGTCCTGGTCGGCATCACCTACGGCATCCAGCCCTACGGCGGCCACGCGATGGGCTGGACCTCGCCGTTCGTGCTCGCCTGCCTGCTGGGCGGCGCGGCGGTGCTCGCGGTCTTCTGCGTCATCGAGCTCCGGGTCGACTCCCCGCTGTTCGACCTGCACCTGTTCCGGAACCGGGCGTTCATATGGGGCAACGCCGCGAACCTCTGCGGCTCGCTGGGCCGCGGCGGGCTGCAGTTCATGCTCATCATCTGGCTGCAGGGGATCTGGTTGCCGCAGCACGGCTACGACTACACGCAGACCCCGCTGTGGGCGGGCATCTACATGGTGCCGATGACCGTCGGATTCCTGCTCTCCGCCCCGATCTCCGGCGCCCTCTCGGACCGGATCGGCGGCCGCGCACTCAGTTCCGTGGGCCTCGTCATCACCGCGCTCACCTTCCTCGCCCTCATCGCCCTGCCGGTCGACTTCGCCTACTGGGCCTTCGCCGTCATCCTGTTCGTCAACGGCGTCGGCATGGGCATGTTCGGCTCGCCCAATCGCGCGGTCGTGATGAACTCGCTGCCCGCGACGTCCCGCGGGTCGGGCTCGGGAATGATGACGACCTTCCAGAACTCGGCCATGGTGCTCTCGATCGGCCTGTTCTTCTCGCTGATGATCGCGGGCCTGTCGGGCTCGCTGCCCGGCGCCATGTCGACGGGGCTCCAGGCCAACGGCGTTCCCCCGCAGTACGCCTCGGAGATCGCCGCGCTGCCGCCGGTGGCGGTGCTGTTCGCGGCCTTCCTCGGCTACAACCCGGTGCAGGAGCTGCTCGGCCCGCACCTGGCGCAGCTGCACCTCACGGCCGAGCAGACCCAGCACCTCACGGGCCTGCAGTTCTTCCCGCACCTCATCGCCGAGCCCTTCCGCTCGGGCCTGGAGCTCGCCTTCTCCTTCGCCGCGGTGGTCTGCCTCCTCGGCGCGGTCGCCTCGCTGCTGACGGGCGGCAAGGAGGTCGACGGTGCGCCCGACGACGACCCCGAGACCCTCGAGTCCGAGGCCGACGAGGTGGAGACGATCGCCCGGTACTGACCCCGGTCCGGGGGCCGACCGGCTCCCGGGCTAGGCCGACTTGACCAGCCGCACCGCGACGTTCTTCATGAGCGGCTGGTCGGACTGGGTGCTGTAGTCGGCGATCCCGATGAGCGCGTTCATCTCCGGCATGTAGCCGGCCGCGGCGCCCCGGGGGAGGTCGTACTTCAGCGCCCGGAACCGGCGCAGCGTGCGCTCCGAACCGTCGCGCGAGGTGGAGGTGATGTCCACGAAGTCGCCCTCGGCGAGGCCGCGGGCGGCCATGTCGGCCTCGTTGAGGAAGATCAGCTCGCGCAGGTTCTTGATGCCGCGGTACCGGTCGTTGGCCGAGTAGATCGTGGTGTTCCACTGATCGTGCGAGCGCATGGTGCCGAGGATGAGCACGTCCTCGTCCGCGGGGATCACGTTCGGCATCGGGGCCAGCGAGAAGTTCGCCCGGCCGGACGGCGTGCGGAAGTCCCGCTCGCGGGCGGGCTGCGGGATGCGGAACCCACCCGGGTTCTTGAGCCGCTCGTTGAAGCCCTCGAAGCCGGGGAGCACCTGCGCCATCACGTCGCGCATGCGGTCGTAGTCGTCGACGTAGGACTGCCACGGCGTCCGGCTGTCGGGCAGCGTCGCCTTCGCGATACCGGCGATGATCGCCATCTCGGACTTCAGCTCCTTCGACGCGGGCCGGCGCTTGCCGCGGGAGATGTGCACCATGCTCATCGCGTCCTCGACGGTCACGCCCTGCAGGCCCGCGAGCTGCTCGTCCTTCTCGGTGCGGCCGAGGCACGGCAGGATCACGGCCGCGCGGCCGTGCACGAGGTGGCTGCGGTTGAGCTTGGTGCTGACCTGCACGGTGAGGTCGGTCTTGCGGAGTCCGGCCGCGGTGTACGCGGTGTCGGGCGCGGCGAGCACGAAGTTGCCGCCCATCCCGACGAAGACCTTCACCCGCCCGTCGTGCATGCCCTCGATCGAGTTCACCGTGTCGAGGCCGCCGGCCCGCGGGGAGACGATGCCGCAGACCTCGTCGAGCTTGTCGATCCACGGCGGCGGGCGGTGGTCGATGCCGCACGTGCGGTTGCCCTGCACGTTGCTGTGGCCGCGCACGGGCGACGGACCCGCGCCGGGCCGGCCGATGTTGCCGCGCAGCAGCAGCAGGTTGGTGATCTCGCGGACGGTGTCCACGCCGTGCTCGTGCTGGGTGATGCCCAGGCACCACGCGATGATCGTCTTGTCCGCGTCCAGGTACACCTGCCCGGCGCGGCGGATCTCCGACTCCGGCAGGCCCGCCTGGGCGGTGATCTCGTCCCAGCTCGTGGCCGCGACGAGGTCGCGGTAGGCCTCGAACTCGGCGGTGCAGTCCCGCAGGAACGCGGCGTCGAGCACCGTCGGATCCGATTCCGCGGCCTCGAAGACGACCTTGGCCATGCCCCGCATCAATGCGAGGTCGCCGCCCGGCCGCACCTGGATGTTCATGTCGGACACCGAGGTCGCCTTGAACAGCGCCATGTCGACCATCTCGTGCGGGACGATCGTCTTCGTCGCGCCGGCCTCGACCAGCGGATTGATGTGCACCACCTGCGCGCCGCGCCGCGTGGCGTCGGCCAGGGCGGTCAGCATCCGCGGCGCGTTCGACGCCGCGTTGACGCCCATGATGAAAAGGGCGTCCGCCTCCTCCCAGTCCTCGAGGTCGCAGGTGCCCTTGCCCGTGCCGATGGACGCCTGCAGCGCGCGGCCCGACGCCTCGTGGCACATGTTGGAGCAGTCGGGGAGGTTGTTCGTGCCGTACTCGCGGGCCAGCAGCTGGTAGAGGAAGGTGGCCTCGTTGCTGAGCCGGCCGGACGTGTAGAACGCCGCCTCGTTCGGGCTCGAGAGCCCGCGCAGAGCGTCGCCGATCAGGGCGAACGCCGCGTCCCAGCCGATCGGGACGTACCTGTCGGAGGCCTCGTCGTAGACCATCGGCTCGGTCAGCCGGCCCTGGTCCTCGAGGTCGAAGTCGGTCCAGTCCGCGAGCTCGGTCACGGTGTGCTCGGCGAAGAAGTCGCGCTTGACCCGCTTGGGCGTCATCTCCCAGGTCACGTGCTTGACGCCGTTCTCGCAGAAGTCCAGCGTGAGCTTCTTGTCGTCGGGCCAGGCGCAGCCGGGGCAGTCGTAGCCGGTGGGGTGGTTCATCACGAACATCGAGTGCGTGCCGCGGATCAGCTCCCGCTGCTGGAACAGGATGGTGCCGACGGACTTGGCCGCGCCCCAGGAGGCCGCCGCGTGGTGGTACGGGGAACTGGACCAGGCGCCGTCGGTGACCGGCCCGAAGCCGCCCTGGCGGGGGACGTCGGGCAGGAGGCCGGGGACGTGGGCCGGGGCCTGGGGCTGGTGATCGGTGGTCATGTCAGGACTTCCTGTCGCACTCGCTGGGGCTGGGAGTAGACGTTCATGTGGTCGCCGCGGACGAAGCCGAGCAGGGTGAGGCCGGCCTCGTCGGCGAGCTCGACCGCGAGGGACGACGGTGCCGAGACCGCCGAGAGCACGGGGATGCCCGCCATCGCGGCCTTCTGCACCAGCTCGAAGCTGGCGCGCCCGGAGACCTGGAGGATCACACCGCGCAGCGGCAGCCGGCCCTGCAGCAGGGCCCAGCCGATCACCTTGTCGACGGCGTTGTGCCGGCCCACGTCCTCGCGGAGCACGAGCAGCTCGCCGGTCTCGGCGTCGAACAGCCCGGCGGCGTGCAGGCCCCCGGTCTTGTCGAAGACGGCCTGTCCCGCGCGGAGCCGGTCCGGCAGCGCCGCGACCCGCTCCGCGCCGACGACGACCGGGTCGGCCCGCACGTCGAAGCGCGAGACGGTGCGGACCGCGTCGATGCTGGCCTTGCCGCACATCCCGCAGGAACTGGTGGTGTAGAAGTTGCGGGTCACGTCGGGTGCGGGCGGGCGGACGCCCTCCGCGAGGGCGATGTCGAGCACGTTGTACTCGTTGATCTCACCGCCGGTGCCGGGCCCGCCGCAGTGGATGGCCGAGCGGAACTCCTCCGCGGCGCCGATCACGCCCTCGGAGACGAGGAAGCCCGCGGCGAGCTCGACGTCGTGCCCGGGGGTGCGCATCGTGACCGCGAGCGGCGTCCCCGCGACGCGGATCTCGAGGGGCTCCTCCACGGCGAGAGTGTCGATGCGGCGCAGCGGATCACCGCCGACGGTGACCTTGACCACCGCTCGACGCACCGTGATCCGACCCATGCCCCTGACGCTACACCCGTGTCTTCCGCGCGATCACGGCATCGGCGGGAGGCGGAGACGGCCCGTCAGCCGCGTGCCGCGCCACCTGCGTCGCCGCCGGCTCCGGCCCGGTCGTCCGCCGCGACCTTGTGCGCCTGCAGCTCCTGATCGAGCGCGGCGTCGAGGGCCCGGTCCAGGGCCGCATGGGCGTTCTCGGTGCCCGCGCGACGCATGGCGCCGAGCAGTCCGACCGCCCAGGCGACGTCCTCGTCGGACGACGGGAGCCAGCCGGGTCCGCGGCGCCGGTCCACCTCGTCGTGCGCGGCGGCCATGAGGATCTCGGCCGCCTCGTTCATCTTGGCGACGAAACGGTGTTGCACGTCGACCAGCACGGCGAGGTCCATGCCCTTGGCCACCAGACGCGCGAGGTTGCCGATGATGTGCCGGTCGGCCGCCTCGTACCGCCCCGGCTCCGCGGTCTCGGTGACGATGCCGGCGCCGAGGAGGGCGGCGAGCGCGTCCTCGTCCAGCGGCCCGAGCCGCGACTCGAGCTCCGCCCGGCTCAGCACCGGCCGGTCCGCCGACGCCCACGGCTCGTCGAGGATGTCGTTGAGGTCGAGCGCGTCGCCGATCCTCGCGCCGGGGTTGGTGAGGAAGGTCGCGATGTGCCCCAGGTTGAAGCCGTTGCCGAGCAGCTTGTTGATGGCGAGCAGGTTCCGGAGGTGCTTCTCGGTGTAGATCGCGACCCGGCCCCGGCGCAGGGGCTGGGGCAGCAGCCCGCGCTCCTGGTAGCCCCGGATGTTGCGGGTCGTCGTCCCCGACACCCGGGCCAGGTCGTCGATCCGGTACTCGGTCATAGCCGCATGCTATCCGGCGGCGACCGCCGCACCCGCCTCCTCGTGCACGAGGATCCGGTAGTCCCGCAGGTCGACGGTGCGCAGCTGGCCCACGTACTGCGAGGCGAAGCCCGGGTACATGGTGGCGTTGAAGCCGTCGTCGGTGAGGTACCAGCTGCTGCAGCCGGAGTTCCAGGTGGTCGAGGTGAGCCGGCGCTGGATCTCGCGGTTGTACTCCGCCTGCACGTCGGCGCGCACGTCGAGCGCCTTCCAGCCGTTGCCGACCAGCTGGGCGATCGCGTCCGTGATGTAGTCGATCTGCGCCTCCATGTAGACCAGCGCCGAGCTGTGCCCGGGGCCGGAGTTGGGGCCGAAGGTGACGTACAGGTTCGGATACCCGGAGACCGCGACGCTGCGGTAGGCGTACGCGCCGCCGCTCCACTCGTCCGCCAGCACGCGCCCGTCGAGCCCGGTGACGGGGATCGGCGAGCCGGTCTTGGAGACGTCGAAGCCGGTGGCGAAGACGATGCAGTCGAAGCGGTGCTCGACGCCCTCGACGGTGCGGATCCCCTGCGGCGCGATGCGCGCGATGGGCCACGTGACCAGGGTGCAGTTGTCGCGCTGCAGCGCCGGGTAGTAGTCGCTGGTCATGAGCAGGCGCTTGCACCCGGCCGCGAAGTCCGGGGTGAGCTGGCGGCGCAGCCACGGGTCGCACACCTGCAGCCGCAGGTGCAGCTTGCTGACGGCCTCCACCACCCGGGTGAGCGGGGTGTTCCACACGACGCCGAGCGCGACGGACTCGTGGCCCCAGAACCACAGGGCCCGCGCGAGCTGCTGCGCGCCGGGGATCGAGCGGTACAGCCCCTTGGTGAATTCGCCGGTCTCGGTGTTGATCCGGGGCAGCACCCACCCCGGGGTGCGCTGGAAGACCTTGACGGAGGCGGCCTTCTTCACCAGCTCGGGCACGATCTGGACGCCGCTGGCGCCGGTGCCGACGACGGCCACCTTCTTGCCGGTGAAGTCGTAGTCGTGGTCCCAGCGGGCGCTGTGGATCTTGTGGCCCTCGTAGTCCTCGATGCCGGTGATGGCGGGGAAGGAGCAGTTCGCGAGGGGGCCGGAGGCGAGGATCACGGACCGGGCGCGCAGCGGCTCGCGGCCCTCCAGGGCGACGGTCCACTCCCCCGCGTCGGCGTCGTACTCGAGTCCGGTCACGGTGTGCTCGAACCTGATGTGCGGTGCGACGCCGCTGGTCTCGACCATGCGGTCGATGTAGCCGAGGATCTCGGCGCTGCCGGAGTAGGTGTGCGACCAGTCCGGGTTGGGCGCGAAGCTGTAGGAGTACAGGCGCGACGGGATGTCGCAGGCGGCGCCGGGATAGGTGTTGTCGCGCCAGGTGCCGCCGACGCGGGTGTCGCGTTCGAGGACGACGAAGTCGTCGATCCCCTTGTCGCGGAGGCGGATGGCGGCACCGATACCGGCGAAGCCGGCGCCGATGACGGCTACGGAGTGGGTCATGGCTGATCAGATCCTCGTCAGGCGGTGGGCTCGTAGGTCAGTTCCTGCGACCAGGTGGGCGTGCGGTGCACCAGGGGGAACGGGATGAGGGAGGTCGCCTTCACCAGGGTGTCCGCGGGCACGTGGTAGAGCCGGTTGGTGCGGTTGATCACCCAGCTGCCGTGCCAGGCCACCACGCGGAACATGGGGAGGCGCTTGATGTACTCGCTGCGATCGCCGGCGGCGCGGTAGCGCTTCATGGCGCCGTACAGCCGTTCCTCGTCGACACCCATCTCGACGATGTTGTCGCGCATCTTGTTCAGCAGCGGGACGTAGCTGAGGAAGCCGATGAGCAGCGAGGGCTTGACCCACCCGCCGACGAAGTCGATGGTGCGCTTGCGCAGGTCTGCGTGACCGAGCATGTCCATGACCTCGAAGTCGACCGCGAGGTGGCGGGATTCGTCGGCGTTGATCCGCTTGAACACCTCCTGCGCTACGGGGTCCTTCACCTCGTCGGTGATGAATTTGATGAGGGCGCCGTCGAGGGCGACCTCGAGCATGGGGATGACGGTGCCGAGGAAGGAGAGCGACATGCCGTCGGAGTGCTGGTCGAGCCAGTTGATCACCAGCTGCACGTTGATGTTCGGCGACGGGATCTCGTCGTCGTCGAGCATGCCCCACCGGCGCATGAGCGCGAGCTCGGCGTTGGCGTGCTTCTGCTCCTCCGCGTGGAAGTGCTCGTAGATGCTCTTGAGCGTGGGGGTCGGCGCCTTGCGCGCCATGGCGGCGAAGCCGCGGGCGCCCACGTTCTCGATCCACATCAGGTCGGAGAGGAAGGGCTTGAGCTTGGCGTGCAGTTCCGGGTCGATGAGCTCGGCACCGGGTGCGTCCCAGTCGATGTCGACGAGGGCCCACTGCCGGTCCTTGATCATCTGGAGCATGTTGTCGAGGTCCATGGCCATGAGAACGGTCCTTTCGGGGTGGCGGGGGTGTCCGGTCAGGAGGCGGGGAACAGCCGGGTGAGTAGGCCCAGCCCCCGGACGTAGGGCGTCGGGAAGTGGCGCTTGAGGTGCCAGATGACGTTCGCGTCGAGCTGGGGCACCACGTAGAGGCGGCCGAGGTCGACCGCGTCGAGGGTCTGCGCGGCGACGCCGTCGGGCGAGATGCCCGTGAGCTTCATGAGGGTGCCGGCGAGGTTCTTGCTGCCCTCGGTGATCCGGCCGTCGCGCGCGACGTTGGTCTTGACGAAGGTGGGGCACAGCACCGTCACGTTCACGCCGGTCCCGGCCAGCTCGGCGGCGAGGGTCTCCGACAGGGACATGACGCCGGCCTTCGAGACGTTGTACGGCCCCATCGACGGCGCGGCCGCGAAACCGGCGGCGGAGGCGACGTTGATGATGCCGCCGCGGCCCGCCTCGCGGAGCATGGGCGCGAACAGCTCGCAGCCGTGCACCACGCCCCAGAGGTTGATGCCGAGGGCCCAGTTCCAGTCGTCGAGCCCGATGTCGCCGACGGGGCGGCCGCCGATGCCGACGCCCGCGTTGTTGATCACCAGGGTGGGCGGACCGTCGAAGACGGTGCGCGCGAACGCCGCGAGGGATTCGACGGCGGCCCGGTCGGCCACGTCGACGACGACGGCGTGCGCCCGCCCACCGCGGGCCTCGATGAGCCCCACGGTCTCCTTCGCGCGCCCCTCGTCGATGTCGGCGCAGACGACCTCGCCGCCGCGGCGGGCGAGTTCGAGCGCGAAGGCGCGGCCGATGCCGCTGCCGGCGCCGGTGACGACGGCCTTCGCATCGCCGGTGATCGGATCGCGGACGAGGTGGTGCAGCAGTCGGTCGATACCGAACATCAGGAGGCCTCCGAATCAGTGTGAGCCGCAACGGTGTCGAGCGCGGCGAGGAAGTCGCGCACCCGCAGGAGCGCGGCGTCGGCCTCCGGCGCGAGCCGGGGCAGCGCCTGGAAGACGTGCATGAGGCCGGGCCAGATCTCGAGCGTGCTCGCGCCGCCGTGGTCGCGGAGCTCGGCGTCGAGGTACCGTGCGTCCGCGGAGAGCATCTCGGCGCCGCCGGCCTGGATCAGGAAGGGTGGCAGCCGGTCCGAGCGCCAGAAGTCGAGGCGCAGGCGCGGATGTTCCGGATCCACGCCCGCGGTGTAGAGGTCGACGAGGCGCTTCGCCGCGGCGGCGGAGATGGCGGGATCGCGCCGTACGCGCTCCTGCTCTGCGGCGAGGACGAAGGTGAGGTCGATGAGCGGGGAGAACAGGACGGCCGCGGCGGGCTGCGGGCGTTCGGTGGCCGCGCGCTGCAGCAGCAGGTCGCAGATGAGGTGTCCGCCCGCGGAATCCCCGGCGATCACCAGGCCCTCGGCCGCGTAGCCCTGGGTGAGCAGCCAGTCCCAGCCGGCGGCGACGTCGCCCGCCGCGGTCGGGAAGGGGTGCTCCGGCGCGAGCCGGTAGTCCACCACGAAGACCGGGAGCCCGGTGGTGGCGGACAGCCGAGCGGCGAGGCTGCGGTGCGTGCGCGCCGAGCAGATCGCGTAGGCGCTGCCGTGCACGTAATAGATCGCGCGCCGCCCGTAGGTGACGCCGGGACCGAGGACCCAGTCGCCCCGCACCGGGGCCCGCACGGCGGTGACGGCGGTCCCCCGCGGGGTCGAGCCCAGCGCACCCATGATCGTGGCCACGAGCCCGCGGGCGAGCCGGACCCCGGGCGCGTTCATCGGGATCAGCCCGGTGGCCGCGCCGAATCCGTAGCGGGTCAGAACCGCGGCGACGTCGGACCGGGTCGTCGAGGCCGACGGGACCGGCGGCGCCGGTGTCGTTGTTCGCATGCCTTTCACACCACCAGCAATCGTGCCATTTGTCAATGGCACAGTTGTGGCGGTAGCGTCCGGGTCCCCGACGAAGGAGCAGAGCACGTGGATCCATCGACGCCCGCGCAGTCGCATCCGCTCGAGATCATCGACGTGATCGAGGAGACCGCCGACGCGGTCTCCCTCGTCTTCGCGCGTCCCGACGGCGAGCGCTTCGACTACCTGCCCGGGCAGTTCCTGACGCTGCGCGTGCCGGGCACGCCGGAGGACGGCTCCACCTGGGCGCCCCGCTGCTACTCGCTCTCCAGCACCCCCGGGATCGATGCGCACCTGCAGGTCACCGTCAAGCGGACGGCCGGGGGATACGCCTCGAACTGGCTGTGCGACAACGCGAAACCGGGGATGACGATCGAGTCCCTGCGGCCCGGCGGGCGGTTCACCGTGCGCGACTCCCCCGACGCGCTCGTGCTGTTCGCCGCGGGGAGCGGCATCACTCCGGTGATCTCGATCCTGCGGGCCGCCCTCGCGGAGTCCGCCGTGCCGGTGGTGCTCGTGTACGCGAACCGGGACCGCGAGTCCGTCGTCTTCGACGCCGCGCTGGCGGAACTGGCCGCGTCCCACGGCGACCGGCTGCGCATCACCCACTGGCTCGAGTCCGAGCGCGGTCTGCCAAACGCCGCGGCGCTCGGCGCACTCCTGCCCGCGCCGACCGTCGCGACGTCGGCGTACCTGTGCGGCCCCGCCCCGTTCATGGACTGCGCCACCGAGGCCGCCGCGGCCGCGGGCATCGACGGCGCGCGCATCCACCGCGAGGCCTTCTCGTCGCTGACCGGCGATCCGTTCGCCGCCACGCCCTCCGGGGCGCCGGCCGGCGGCCCGACATCGCCGGACGGTGCCGCGACCGCCACCGTCGGCCTGAACGGCGAGACCACCGTCATCGCCTGGCCCCGCGACCAGGTGCTGCTCGACGCGCTCCTGGACCGGGGCCTCGACGCTCCCTATGTGTGCCGCGAGGGCAACTGCGGCGGCTGCGCCTTCACGCTGCGCCGCGGCGAGGTGCACATGCTGGTCAACGACACCCTCGACGACTACGAGCTCGGCAACGGCGTCCGGCTCGCCTGCCAGTCACTCCCCCGGGCCGACGATCTGGAGGTCGAGTTCGACTGACCCGCGATCAGCGACCGGCCCCGATCGCGTGCCCGAAGAGCGCAGCCAGATCGCCGCCGACCACCTGCGAGAAGGTCGGCCACCAGGCCGGATCGAGAGCCATCGAACCCGCGTCCTTCGTGGAGCAGCCGGACGGGGCGGGCCTGCCCTCCAGGCGATCCCGGAGCCAGAGCAGCGCGAGTGGCGCGCCGACGACCTCACCGGTGATGTGCTCGCTGAAGTGGTCCCTCGTGTACGTCACCCTCGCCCCGGGCTTGGCGCAGTAGTCGGCGACCAGCCGGTTGACCTGACCGACTGGAATCACCTCGTCGGGATTCGAGTTCCAGATGTACATCGGCATGTCCGGCAGCACTGTGCCCATCCTCGTCTCGGCGAGAACCCGCCGGACGGGCGGCGCGGTGAGCGGATCGCCCGGCCACCGGATCATGCCCTTGAGGTTGACGAAGGGCAATGTCGCGGCCTGAACACCCACGCAGAAGGGCTGTTTGATCGCAGCGAGGAACTTCCCCGCGGGGTCGAGGTGCTTCTCGAGGAATTCCCGGAAGTAGGGGTACTCGCGGGTGAGTCCGAGCACCGCACCGAAGATCAGCCCGCTGGTCGCCTGGCCGTTCGCGACGTCGAGCACCACACCGAGATCTGCGGGAACGCCGCCCTCGGCAGCGCCGACGATCGGCAGCTCCGGGGCGTAGCTGCGCTTGAGCTCCGCCGCGTGACCGGTCGCGATGGCGCCGCCCGAGTAGCCGAACATCGCCATCCGGCTGTCCTTCGACACCCCCAGCGGACCGAAGTCCCGCGCCGCGCGCAGGCCGTCCAGGGTGATCCGCGCGTGCAACGGGCCCGCCCCGTAGGCGGACGCCGCGCCCTGGTAGTCCGGTATCGACACAGCGTAGCCCTGCTGCAGCACGCCCTGCACCACCAGCATCTCGAACGGGATCGCGGCGTTCTGCACGGGGAGGCTCAGCGACCACTGCTGTACCGCGTACGACGGGGCGCAGTACTGCGCCAGTCCGTCCTCCGCCAACTGCATGGACACCACGTGCCGCGCACCCGCAGTCCGACCCCGCGGCTTGAGCAGGGTGGTCACACCGAGAATCGGTTCTCCCCGGGTGTTCTCGGTACGGAAGGACACCTTCCACGCGTCCACATTGAGGGGCAGAACGCCGAAGTTCGCTGCGTTGATCGCCTGCGCCGCGACGATCTCTCCGGGCTTCTTGTCCGCGTAGGCCGCGGCCGGCGGCGCGTAGAACGACGGGTCGAACTCGGCCGGCAACGGGATCGCCGGAGCCGGCTCGACAGGCACCGTCGCCGGGCGCACCGCGTCGCCCGAGGCCACGCCGGGCAGCCCCGTCACCGCCATCGCGAACGCCAGGACCACGGCGCCGACCAGCCTCACGATCCGTCGCGAAATACCGCCACGAGCTGCCACGTTACCCTCCCGGGGGTTAGTGTGAAACATATGTGTGTCACTGTGATGACGGACACTAGCACGCGGCCGGGCGCGGAAACGCCAAATCGAAACGAATCTGTTTCAGATGGACGTCGGACACACGCCTCGGCGGTATCGTCATCCCGTGGCACGGACCAAGCAGTACGGCGGTGAGGAGCTCGAGCTCCGGCGCGCCCAGCGCCGACAGCGCCTCATGGAGGCGGGACTCGAGGTGTTCGCCCGTGACGGGTACTCGGCGGCGAGCGTGCCCGCCGTGTGCGCCGAGGCGGGCCTGTCCTCCCGGCAGTTCTACGAGCTGTTCGCCAACCGCGAGGCGCTACTGACGGCGATCTACACGGAGGTCCATGCGAACGCCATGGCCTCCCTCACGGCTGCGGTCGACGGATTCCCGAGCGACATGACAGAGCTCGAACCCTGGATCCGGGTCGGCCTCGGGGCCTACTTCGATCACTTCCGCGCCGATCCCCGGCGGGTGCGACTGTGCTTCATCGAGGTCGTCGGCGTCTCGCCCGAACTGGAGGAGCAGCGGCGCAGAACACGGGAGAGCTGGAGCGGAATCCTCGATGCGGCGAGCCGGTCCATCGCCGCGCAGGGTCTCATCGAGGCCCGCGACCGGACCTTCGACTGGACCGTCTTCCAGGGCGCCGTGAACGCCGCCACCGTGGAGTACGCGACCCGCCCGGAGATCGAGCTCGCCACCGTGACCGCGGCGCTGATGCGATTGATCACCTCCGGAGTCCTCAGCTGATCGACGCCCAGGCCTAACAGCCGAGCCGGGCGGCGATGGCCGCCGGAACGCCCTTCTCCGTGCACGAGAAGCCGCTGCCGAACGCGACGCCGCTCCACCCGCCGCCGGTGTAGCGGAACAGCAGCTTCGCGCTCTGCGGATAGGCGTCCCGCGCCGGAATGCGCGCGGTCGCCCAGTCGTCGACGCAGGCGACCGAGTCGACGGTGAAGGGCTTGACGATCTGTGCGCCCCAGTTCATCTCGGCGTTGGCGCCCAGGGTCTCGGGCGTCGCCTCCGAGCAGTGCGAGACCGGCGCGGGCGTCGCGGTCGGCGCGGTGGAAGTGGGCGCGGGCGCGCCACCGTCGAAGACCTGGGGCGGTACGTCCTTGTCGGGCGTCACGGTGCGCCCCGAGAGCGTGTACGTGACGATCACGGGGCCGCCGGAGACGCCGGCGGTACTGTCGCCCGGGTTGAGCCAGCGGTACGAGACCGCGACCGAGTCGTCGGTGCTGCCGAAGACGCCGGTGAACGTGGTGTACCGGCTGGTCGCCGTGCCGAGGTAGCCCTGGCGGTCGAAGAACAGGATCCACACGGGCGAGCTCCCCGTACCGCCGGTCAGGTCGGCGCGCGCCCACATCAGGGCGGGGCAGGAGCCCTCCCTCGCGTCGGTGCCACGCGTGGCGGTGAATCCGCTGCCGCGGAACGACGGGAGCTTCGCCACCGCATCCCGCACCGTCGAGGAGGAGAGGTCCAGACACTTCCCGCTCCCCTGCGTCACGGGGCCTGAGTCGCCGCCCGCGCCGGGCGGCGTCGTGGCACCCGCACGGGCCTCTCCGGTTCCGGCCTGCGCGCTCGTCGCCGGCGCCGCGAAGGTCGACGGTGCGTCCCCCGCCGTGGTGGATCCGTCGCCGCACCCGCCGGTGAGAGCGAGTGCGGCGACGAGCGCGATGGCGGCCTTCGATGTCCTGATCATGCATTCCCCCGAACGACGGTCGGCGCAGCCCCCAACGGTGCGCCGTCGTTCTCTCGTTCGGTGATCACCAGGCAATCGTTACCACCGTGTAGTGCAGCTCAGTCGACGACCTTCGTCGCGGCGTGCTCCGAGATCCGCGAGATGCGGTCGACCGGGACGCGGATCGCCCTGCCGTCGTCGAGGCGTACCGAGGCCTCCTCGTCGTACGGCACGGAGAGGAGGGTGCCGAAGGCGGCGGGTTCCTCGAGGTATCGAACCCGGTCGCCCGGATACAGTCGCACAGTCACCACTGCTCGTTCCTTCGTCGTGCGGCCCGCGCGGTTCGCGGGCCGGGCCCCACGGAGACGTTTCGCGGAGAGAACGACATGATTGCCGCCTGCACGCATGCCGCGCAACCGTACATGTACGGAACAGAACCCTTGTTTCACTTCACCGCATTGGCGCGATGGCTGCACTTCGGTGCCGTGACCTGCGCGAACATCCCGGTGAGCTGTGACCCAACGGCGACAACCCGCGTTCCCGACGAGGCGAGGGCGGCGAACGCCTACGCCGCGGTCACTCCGCTGAGTTGATTCATCGCGGCGAGGAACAGCCCGACCTGGACGGCACCGCCGACGAGCGGCAGCCAGAACGCGGGCCGTCGCAGCACCACGAGGATCACGGCGACGACGAGGGCCACCGCGTACACGACGACCCCGCCGAGGTCGTTCAGCACGTACGCGGTGCCGAGCCTGTCGTAGTC
The DNA here is from genome assembly GCF_049844855.1 of Tsukamurella sp. DT100. Lineage (NCBI taxonomy): Bacteria > Bacillati > Actinomycetota > Actinomycetes > Mycobacteriales > Tsukamurellaceae > Tsukamurella > Tsukamurella sp. DT100. The sequence continues at coordinate 436,067 of NZ_JBNCLV010000003.1, read as the reverse complement.
GCAGTCGTTCGCGCCGCAGGAGTCCGTCGCCATCACCCAGAAGATGCTGAAGTAGAGGAGCCCGAGGACCCCGACCGCGTACCCGACGAACAGGGCGATCGTCGCCACCAGGTCGACGATGCGCCACGCCGGCCAGTGGGTCGGCACCTGCTGCGCGACGGGCATCGCCGCCGGGTACGGGTACTGCGGCACTTGGTGACCGGCGGCCGCGGGGGTGCCTCCGCGCGAGGATTCGTTCACTTGTCGATCATGGCGCGTCGGCCCGTTGCCCGGAATCCGTAACAGTGCGCGGCCTTCTAGGGGGAAGTACTCATGCGCCGTCAGTCGAACGAGTGGACCGCGCTGTAGACCACGCTCGGGTGCACGTCGAAGTCCTCGGCGATCCGCTCTGTGCTCTCCCCCGCCGCGGCCCGCCGCTTCGCCTCCGCCTTCCGCACCGGATCCAGGGGCGTGCGGTCCTTCGGCGGTCCCGGATCCGACGGCGCCGAACGCCGGATGAGCTGCCCAGCGAGCGAGATCCGGTCGAAGATGTAGAAGCCGTAGCTCCCCACGTCGGCGCCGGCGCTCGCGTCCACCCTGTCGTGCGGGCGGCGTCGGCACATCAGGTGAATCCCCCGGATCGGCCGCGGGCGCACACCGTCTCCGGACACAAGAAAACCCCCTGCGAACAGGGGGTTTTGCTTGTGGCCAGAGCCGGGATCGAACCGGCGACCTACCGCTTTTCAGGCGGTCGCTCGTACCAACTGAGCTACCTGGCCGTGCCGGTAAAACCGTCACCGCCGAGTTCTTCCGAACTCGGATGGCGACCCTGACGGGACTCGAACCCGCGACCTCCGCCGTGACAGGGCGGCGCGCTAACCAACTGCGCCACAGGGCCATATGCAATTTTCCGTCTTGCGACGTACCCCCTACGGGATTCGAACCCGCGCTACCGCCTTGAAAGGGCGGCGTCCTAGGCCACTAAACGAAGGGGGCTCGCTTCGGGCGACTTGAAGCCGCTCTCCGCACCGCTTCCGTGTTCCGTTGGGAGCTGGGATAGCTTATGGCACATTCCACCCAGTTCCCAAATCGGCTGGTCAGGGGCCAGAAATCGACGACCTCGGGCCGCGGCGGTGAACAGCGGCTGAACAGCCCCGAAGCGATCACCGGGCGGGCAGATCCATCCGCGCCAGCCGCGCCGGGTCGATGATGGAGACCACGTCGACGATCCGGCCGCCGACCACGGTGCACGCCATGAGCCCGACCGGCTTCCCGCTCGGCCCCCAGACCAGGATCCCGGGCGACCCGTTCACGCTGACCCGGCGTGCCTCGATCCGGCTCGGGTCACCCCGTCGAACCGCCTCGAGCACCGCGTTCGCGCCCACGGTGACCACCTCGCCGCGGGGCGTTCGGCGGGTCCACGTGAGGTCGGGATCCAGCACCCGCAACAGGGCATCGAAGTCGCCGCCGCGCGCGGCGGCGAGGAAGGCGTCCACGACCGCGCGCTGCTCGCGACGCTCGGCCATCGGCGGCGGGCCACCCTGCACCCGGCGCCGCGCCCTGCTCGCCGCCATCTTCGCGGCGTCGGGCGAGCGGCCGACGATGGCGCCGATCTCGGCGAACGGCACCGCGAACAGGTCGTGGAGGACGAAGGCCAGGCGCTCGTCCGGTTTGAGTGAGTCGAGCACCACCATCAGCGCGAGCCCGACGGCGTCCGCTGCGACGGCGACGTCTTCCGGTCCGTCGTCGTCGGTGACGATCGGGGCGGCGTCGTCGAACTCCGTCTCGGGGTGCGCCGTGCGGGAGCGCAGGACGTCGATGCAGATCCGTCCGACCACGCGGGTGAGCCAGCCGCCGGGGTTCTCGATCGGCGGACCGTCGTACCGGTCGAGGCGCAGCCACGCCTCCTGGACCGCGTCCTCGGCGTCCGCGCGGGACCCGAGGGCGCGCGTGGCGACCGCGATCAGTCGCGCCCTGTGCTGCTCGAACTGCTCCGTGCGGGTCGTGCGGTCCATCGTCGTTACCTTTCCATGCGGTCATCCGTCAGACCTGTGACGAGCCCGCACGGGCGAAGGTAACGAGAGGACACCGCCATGAACACCGCACTGTGGATCATCACCGCCGTCCTGGCCCTCGGCTTCACCGCCGGCGGCCTGGCCCTGCTCGCGCTCCCCCGCGATCGCTACCGGGCTCTCGGCGCGAATCAGCACTGGGTGGACGACTTCGGCGACGGCCACCTGAAGGCGATCGGAACGATCAAGGTAATGGGCGGGCTCGGGTTGATCCTGCCGGCCGTCACCGGGGTGGCGACGATGCTCTCACCACTCGCCGCGTGCGGGCTCGCCCTGTTCATGTCGGGCGCCGCGACGACGCGGTTCCGTCGCGACGAGTGGGGGTACATGGCCGGCGACGTCGTGTTCATCGCCGCCCTCGCGTTCGTCGCGTGGGGCAGGTTCGCGCTCGAGCCGTACGCGTGAGCCAGGCCGCTCACGATGTCGAGTTCTGTGACCGTGGGCGTGCACCTGCACGCGTCTACGCGTCCTGGGCTCGATTTCCTGAGGCCGTGAGCTCGGCAACAGCCCGCGCGACGAGCTCGGCGCGCCGCTGCGGGGTGCGAGCCTTGAGGAGCGGCAGGATCACGGCGTAGCGGTCGGAGCGGCTCATCGCCTCGAACGCCGTCGCGGCGGTGGGGTTCTCGGCCAGCGCCGCCCTGAGATCGGGCGGCGTCTCTGCGGTGCGCTGGGACTCGTACGCGGCGTCCCAGCGCCCGTCCGCCTGCGCGGCGTCGCGCTGCGCGTAGCCCGCGGGCCGCACCCGGCCCGCGGCGGCCAGCGCCTCGAACTTCTCCACGTTGATCCGCGACCACGAACTGGTGCGGCGCCTCGGCGAATAGCGCTGCAGGAACGATTCGGCGTCGTTCGACTTCCGCTGCCCGTCGATCCACCCGAAGCAGAGCGCCCCGTCGAGCGCGTCCTCGATCGTCAGACCCGGGACGGCGGAGTTCCGTCTCGCGATCCGCAGCCACACCTCCCCCGCATCCGCATGGTGGTTCTCGAGCCAGCGCTCCCACTCATCGACGGTGACGAACTCGAGCGGATCCACGCGAACCTCCCTCAGCCCACCGATGTGCGGCAACAACAGCCCGAAGAAACCTGTCAGTGGTGACCGCGAGAATGAGGATAAGTGCGAGTGCCCCCCGTGGGACTCGAACCCACAACCAGCCGATTAAAAGTCGGATGCTCTGCCAATTGAGCTAGGGGGGCGCGATGCGAGAGTACCAGTGCCCCCGGGAACGCCGAGAGTACGAGGGCGCCGTGGATAGCACTCAGGTTTGTGTCGACTGTAAGCGCGAGCTCCCCCTGTCCGACTTCTATCGGCGCAAGGGTCGCGCCAGGCCGTATCGATTCTGTCGACAATGCCAATCGGCGCGCAGCCGGGCGTACCGCCAAGTCAAACCTGATGTAGGCGCTGCGGAACGCGCACGTCGAGCACGGGCGAGGGACCCCGAGCGATTCGCTGAGAAAGATCGCGTGCGAGCGCAGTCCGACCGGTTCAAGGAGAAGCGTCGCCGTCGGGCTGCCGCGCAGTCCGCGTACTACAAGGACTGGTACGCGAACAATCGAGAACGTGTGCTCGCGTTGCACCGGGCGTACCGCGACGATCCGTCCATGCGTGCGACCCTCGATGCCCGCAAACGCGCGTGGTACGCAGCCCATCCTGAGAACCGGCGGCGCGAACGCCACCGGCGGGCGGCGCGCCTGAAGAACGCTACAGCGCTGCCGTTCACAAGTGACCTACTCAGTGCGCGCATGTCCTTGTGGTCGGGATGCTGGGTCTGCGGCAAGCCCTTCACCACGAATCGGGTCCGCACCGTCGATCACGTGAAGCCACTGTCGAAGGGCGGGCCGGACATGCTCGCGAACCTCCGACCCGCCTGCAAGTCCTGCAACTCCCGAAAGGGAGACCGATGGCCGTTCCCCCACGGGGCTGCGGGACTTCGTCGACAGGTCAGCTCGGCGCCGCGGCGTTGACCATCCAGTGCACGCCGAAGCCGTCGATGCACATGCCGAAGGTGTCACCCCACGGTGCCTGCACGAACGGGACGGTGACGGAGCCGCTGGCGGACAGCTTCTCCCACCACCCGGTGAGCTTCGCGAGATCGTCGCCCGACAGGGAGACGGACACGTCGTCACCGACGTTCCGCGGCATCCCGGTCGGCGTATCGGCGCACATGAGGGTGAAGCCGTCCGCCGTGGTGAGCTGGCCGTGCATCACCTTGGTGGCGTCGGAGGGATCGGTGAGCATCTCGGGCGGCATGCCCTCGAAGGTGGAGATCTCAAGCTCGCCACCGAAGACGTCCCGGTAGAACTCGAGTGCCTCGCGGGCGTTGTCGGAGAAGCTGATGTAGGGGTTCAGGCGTACCGTCATGCCCTGATTCTGCTCCTGTGGACCGACAAGTTCACACAGTTCGTCCAGCGGATTCCGCCCGTTCACCCCCGCGACCGCCCCCACGGGCAGCCTGGCGGGATGCAGCCGATGCACATCGTTCAGCTGGCGAATTTCTACGGGCCCCGCTCCGGCGGCCTGCGCACGGCCGTGGACCAGTGGGGCGCGGGCTACGCCGCCCGCGGGCACGCCGTCACGCTGGTGGTCGCGGGCCCCGCGCACGACGACGAGGTGCTGGATTCGGGCGTCCGCCGCATCACCGTCCCGGGCCGCAAGTTCTTCAAGGTGGAGGGCTACCGGGCGGCGAGCCCGGTCCTCATCCGCCGGCTCCTCCCCCGCCTCGGCGCCGACAGCCTCGAGGTCTCCGACCGTCTCACGCTGCGCGGCATGGGCCCGTGGGCGAAGGCGCACGGCATCGGCTCGATCATGATCAGCCACGAGCGACTGGACCGGATGATCGAGCTCGGGGCCCCGTCGAGCGTCGCGACCTGGGCCGCCGACGTCGCGAACCTCGGCACTGCGCGCAGCTACGACACCGTCGTGTGCACGACCGCCTTCGCCGGCGAGGAGTTCGCCCGGGTGCAGGCGCCGAACGTCGAGACGGTGCCGCTGGGCGTCGACCTCGCGACGTTCCGCCCGGACCGCGCCACCCCATCGGCGCGCGCCCGCTGGGCCACCGGCGCCGGGAGCGGAGCGAGCGGGCCGCACGACACCGCTGCGGACGTCCTCCTCGTGCAGTCCTGCCGGCTGTCGATGGAGAAGCACCCGGCGCGCGGGATCGAGGTCGTGCGGGCCCTCGTGGCCGACGGTGTCCGTGCCCGCCTGGTGATCGCGGGTGACGGCGCCATGGCCGACGAGCTGCGGCGGCAGGCCCGCGGGCTGCCGGTCACCTTCACCGGGCACCTCGCGGACCGCGACGCCCTCGCCGACCTGCTCGCGGCGGCGGACGTCGCGATCTGCCCGGGCCCGCACGAGACCTTCGGGCTCAGCGCGATGGAGGCGCTGGCGTCCGGCACGCCGATCGTGGTGTCGCGCAACAGCGCCCTTGCCGACGTGACCCGCGACGGGTGCGGCCTTCCGGCCGCCGACACGGGAGCCGCGTTCGCCGCGGTGGTGCGGGCGGTGCTGGAGCGCGACGAGTACCGCACGGCGGCACGGGTCTGTGCCGAGCAGTACACCTGGGACCGCGCTGTGGACGCGATGCTGGACCTGCACCGGGTGACGGCGCAGCGGCGGATGTTCCTGCGCGGCGGGCGGTCAGCGCAGCCGGTCGCCCGTTTCCGCGTGGAAGAACAGCGCCTGCTCCGCCGCCGGAACGAGGCCGGTCTCCTCGCCGGCTCGTAGCGTCGACGCGCGGTCGGCGCGCGCCACGACCGGCTTGTCCTGGCCCTCCACGGTGACGTAGACGAGCGCCTCGGCGCCCAACTCCTCGACCAGGGCGACGGTGCCCTTGGCCGCGCCCGGCGTGCCCGCCGCGACCACGTCGAAGGCCTCGGGCCGCAGGCCGACGGTCACCGTCGTACCGGATTCGACGGTGCGCGGCACCGGCACGGTCGCGCCGCCGAGGTCGGCGCCGGCGTCGGTGCGGGGCACGGTGAGCAGGTTCATGCCGGGCGAGCCGAGGAAGCCCGCGACGAAGGTGTTGACCGGGTCGTCGTACAGCTCGCGCGGCGGCGCGGCCTGCTGCAGTAGGCCGTCCTTGAGCACCGCGACGCGGTCGCCCATGGTCATGGCCTCGACCTGGTCGTGCGTCACGTAGAGCGTGGTGACGCCGAGTCGCCGCTGCAGCGCGGAGATCTGCGAGCGGGTCGAGACCCGCAGCCGCGCATCGAGGTTCGACAGCGGCTCGTCCATCGCGAAGACCTTGGGGTGACGCACGATGGCGCGCCCCATGGCGACGCGCTGCCGCTGCCCGCCCGAGAGCCGCGCGGGCTTGCGGTCGAGCAGGGGCTCCAGCTCCAGCATCGCCGCCGCCTCGGCGACCTGCTTCGCCGTGTCCTCCTTGGAGACACCGGCGTTGCGCAGCGCGAAGCCCATGTTCTGCGCCACCGTCATGTTCGGGTAGAGCGCGTAGTTCTGGAAGACCATGGCCACGTCGCGCTTCTTCGGCGAGACCGCCGTGACGTCCACGTCGTCGATGAGGATCCGCCCGTCCGTCACGGCCTCGAGCCCGGCCAGCGCCCGCAGGCTGGTGGACTTGCCGCAGCCCGACGGGCCGACCAGCACGACGAACTCGCCGTCGGCGATGTCCAGGTCGAGCGAGCTGACCGAGGGCCGCTCGGCGCCCGGGTACTGGACGGTCGCACCGTCGAAACGCACCGTTGCCATGGTCTTCCTGTCACTCCTAGTTCGTACGGAACCGTTTGCTGCCGGGACTACTTCGGCAGCTTGGGCTTGATCTGCGAGTCGATCTTCCCCTGGATGGTCTTCTGCAGCGCCCCGAGCACGGCCGCGGCGTCGCCGCCGGTCGCGATCTGCTGCAGCGCGCGGCCGATGTCCTCGCCGCCGCCCGGCACGAAGACGCGGGCGTTGTCCTGGCTGCGGGTCAGCGGGAGCTGCTTGACGGCGGTGCCGAAGTTCGGGTTCTTCTCGATGAAGGCCTTCATCGAGGGCTCGTCGACGGCGGCCTTGCGCACCGGCATGTAGCCGGTGGCCTGCGAGAACTTCGAGGTGTTCGCCGTGTTGGTGAGGAACTCGATGAACTTCACGGCCGCGGCCTTGCGCTCGGCCGAGATGCCCTCGGCCACCGCGACACCCGCGCCGCCGGTGGGGCACGACTTGCCGGCGGGGCCGGGCAGGAAGGCGGTGCCCAGCTCGAACTTGGCGGTGGTGCTGATCGTCTTGAGCGAGCCGGTGGACTGCAGGGTGACGGCGGCCAGGCCGGCGCCGAAGTCGTTCTCCGGGGTGGTGGCCAGGCGGCCCCACTTGCCGATGACGTCCTTGAGCTGGTTGGCCGCGGCGATCGACTCCGGAGTGGTGAACTTCAGGTCCCAGCCGTCGGAGTAGGCGCCGCCCTTGGACCAGTTCCAGCCCTCGAAGACCCAGTCGATGTAGTTCTCGCCGTCGGCGATGACGATGGCCTTCTTGTCGCCGCCGATGGCCTCCTGGATGCGGGGCGCCCACTGCGCGAACTCGTCCCAGTCCTTGGGGCCGCGGTCCTCGAGGCCGGCCTTCTTCCAGACGTCCTTGTTGTAGTAGAACAACGGCGTCGAGCGGGCGAAGGGCACGGCGTAGTGCTTGCCCTCGAACTTCGTGTCGGCGAGAAGGGAGTCGACGTAGTCCTCGGGCTTGAGGCCGGCCGCGCCGAAGAGGTCGTCGAGGGGCGCGATCTGCTTGTTCAGCGCGAAGTTGAACCAGGTGACGTCGGAGACGACGATGATGTCGGCCTTGTCGCCGCCCGAGAGCGAGGTCTGGAACTTCTGGGCCACCTGCTCGTAGTTCTTGCCGCCGTCCAGCAGCTCCACCTTGATGCCGGGGTTGGCCTTCTGGAACTCCTCGATCAGCGCCTGCTCGGTGGCCTTCGAGCTGCCGGGGTGGTTGCTGAGGAAGCGCAGCGTGATGTCGCCGCCGCTGCCGCCGCTGCCCGAGTTCGACGAGCCGCCGCCCGATCCCGAGCCGGCGCACGCCGCCGCCACCGCCGCGGTCGCCGCGAGGCCGGTGACGAGGAATCCGCGCCGTGTGAAGTCGCCCATGAGTTTCTCCCTTGGTGTTTCTTCTGTGGTGGTCCCGGTCAGCCCTTGACGGCGCCGGAGGTCAGGCCCTTGATCATCTGCCGCTGCAGGATCAGGAAGACGATGAGCATCGGCAGGGCGGTGAGCAGGGTGGCCGCCATGACGGGCCCCCAGTTCACCCCCTGCTCGGTGTTCTGGAGCAGGGTGAGGCCGACGGGCAGCGGCGCGACGGCGGCGTTGTCCGACATGAGGAACGGCCAGAGGTACTCGTTCCACTCGTTCACCAGCGTGATGACCGCGAAGGCCACCATCGTGGGGATCGAGATCGGCAGGATCACCCGGAACAGCAGCCGCAGGTGACCGGCCCCGTCCATGCGCGCCGCCTCCACGATCTCCTTCGGCAGCGAGAGGAAGTGGTTGCGCATGAGGAAGGTGCCGAAGGCGACGCCCGCGAGCGGCAGGATGATGCCGACGAAGGTGTTGCGGTAGTCGGCCATGAGCGCGTAGTTCGAGATCACCGTGATCTGGTTGGGCACCATGAGCGCCGCGATCACGACGAGGAACAGCAGCTTCTTGAACGGGAAGCGCAGGAAGACCAGCGCGTAGGCGGTGCTCACGCCGAGGACGAACTTGATGGTCCCGGTGACGAGGGTGATGATCGCCGAGTTCCGCAGGTACTGCCAGTACGGGATCTCCTGCGTCACGTAGCTGTAGTTCTCGGGGTACCAGGTCGGCGGCCACCACGTCGCGGGCGAGACGAAGATGTCCGGCCGGTCCTTGAACGAGGTGATCACGATGAAGTACACGGGCACGGCCACGAGCAGCAGCGTCGCCGCCATGCCGAGGTAGCCGAGCGCCTTCATTCCGGTGGTGCCCGTAGGCGATCCGCTCACTTGTCGTCCCCCCGATCCATCATCCGCACCTGCACCACGGTCACGATGAGCAGCACGAGGAACATGATCGTCGCGATGGTCGCGCCGTAGCCGGCGCGTTGGTTCCGGAAGGTCTGCCAGTAGATGTCGAAGACCATCGTCGTGGTGCCGCCCTGCGGGCCGCCCGCGGGGAACATGATGTTGATGATGTCGAAGACCTGAAGGCTGTTGAGCAGCACGGTGATCGACAGGAAGTAGGTCGCGGGCCGCAGCTGCGGCAGCGTGACGCGCACGAACTTGCGCCACGGCGGCGTGCCGTCGATCGCGGCGGCCTCGTCGAGGTCCTTGTTGAGGCCCTGCAGCGCGGCGAGGTAGATGACGAAGGTGTAGCCCAGGTTCTTCCAGATGTAGGTGAAGGTCACCAGGAACAGCGCCCAGCCCGGATTCTGGTAGAAGTCCGGGCTCTCGATGCCGAACCACGCCAGGATCGAGGCGACCGCCCCGAACTGCGGGTTGAAGACGAAGTAGAAGGCTGCGCCGATCGCCGCGCCCGAGATCACGAAGGGCGCGAAGACCGCGGAGCGGACCAGGTTGCGGCCCTTGAGGTTCTGATCGAGCAGCATCGCCAGCGCCAGGCCCAGCACCATGGAGAAGATGACCGCGCTCACCGTGAAGATCAGCGTGATCGTGACGACCTGCCAGCTCTCCGCCTTGGAGAAGAACTCGCGATAGTTGTCGAGACCGATCCACCGCGCCGGGTCCACGCTGGCGAGCGACCAGTCCTGGAAGCTCAGGCGCACGTTGTCGATCAGCGGGCGATAGGTGAAGACGGCCAGCAGCACCAGGTTCGGCACGACGAACAACAGGAACAGCAGGTTGTCCTTGAGTACCAGGTTGGCGGCCAGCCCCGTCTTGGGTGATGGCTCCACCCGTTCGGTCGTGGCGGTCACTGCCGTAGCGTGCTGCACTTCCCCGTCCGGCGGAGGAAGAACGGGAAAAGATTCGGTAACGAATTCATGATCGCACGGGGGCGGTGCGGCCGCCCGGCATGACAGATGTCATCGGGAATCGGTGACAACCTGCGGGAAACCGCTGACAGCGCGCACTACTGGGCGGCCCGGATCGCGGACAAGCTGAATGCATGAACGCCAACGATCTCCACACCGCCCACCGTCCCGACCATCCGCCGGCGGCACCGTCGTCCGGCGGGCTGCACGACTTCTTCGTCGACGTGTGCCGCCTCGGCCCCGCCCCGACCCGGGCCCGCGAGGGCGCCGTGATCGTCGCGACGGTCGTGCTCATCGCGCTCGTCGTGGTCGTGCTGCAGCCGCCCGTCGTGCTGGCCTCGATCGTCGCCGGCGTCGCCGCGCTGCACCTCGCGGTGCGGTGGGTGCTCGGCATGCGGAAGTGGGACCGTCGATGAGCGCCCCCGCGTCCGCCCCCGGCCCCGTCATCGAGGCGACCGGTCTGCGCCGCACGTACGGCACCGGCGCCGACGCCTTCGAGGCCGTCCGCGGCATCGACCTGCGCGTCGAGGCTGGCGAGGTCTTCGCGCTCCTCGGCACCAACGGCGCCGGCAAGACCTCGACCCTCGACCTGCTGGAGGGCCTCGCCCGGCCCAGCGCCGGCGAGCTCGCCGTCTTCGGCCTCGACCCGCACGCCGAGCGGCGCCGGGTCCGCCCGCTGACCGGCATCATGCTGCAGTCCGGCGGCCTGCCCGCCGAGCTGACCGTGCGCGAGACCCTCGAGATGTGGCGCGGCACCTGCAGCAACCCCACCACCGCCGACGCCGTGCTCGACCGCGTGAACCTGCGCGAGCGCGCCGACGTCCGGGTGGGCGCCCTCTCGGGCGGCGAGAAGCGGCGCGTCGACCTGGCGTGCGCGCTCATCGGGCAGCCGCGGCTGCTGTTCCTCGACGAGCCGACCACCGGCCTCGACCCCGAGAGCCGCCGCGCCACCTGGAAGCTGCTCAGCGAGCTCAAGCGCGACGGCGTCACGATGGTGCTCACCACGCACTACCTCGACGAGGCCGAGGCGCTCGCCGACCGCATCGCGATCATGCACCGTGGCGCGATCGCCCGGCTCGGGACGCTCCGCGAGATCGTCGGCGGCCACCCCGCCGAGATCTCGTTCGACGACCCCGGCGTGCCCCTGCCGTCGCTCGCCGACGGCTGGTCCGCCGCGGCCGACGGTGCCGGCCGCGTCACCCTGCGCACCTTCCGGTTGCAGGACGACCTGCACGCCCTCCTCGGGTGGGCCGCCGGCCGCGACCTCGCGCTGTCCGGGCTGCAGGCCCGGCACCCCTCCCTCGAGTCCGTCTTCCTCACCATCGCGAGCGGCGACGAGACCGTCGCCGACGAGCCGATCGGAGCCCCCGCATGACCGCCACCACCGCCGCGACCCCGTCCGCGCCCGCCGTCGGATACGGCCGGCACCCGCTGCGCGCCCTCGCGCACGCCGAGTTCCTCCAGTTCCGGCGCAACAAGACGCTGCTCTTCATGGGCACCGTCTTCCCCATCGGGACGCCGCTGCTCCTGTTCTTCCTCGCCCGCGGCGACGCGGCGCCGAAGCCGCTCGGCGTGGCGATCACGATGGAGATGTTCGCGGTCTTCGCGCTGCTGTTCGTGCAGTACTACTCGGTGCTGTCGATGGTCACGACCCGTCGCTCCGAGGGCGTGCTCAAGCGCCTGCGCACCGGCGAGTCCTCGGACCTGCAGATCCTCGCCGCCCCCGCGGTACCGGGCATCGCCCTCACCGTGCTCGGCGCGGTCATCGTGTCCGGCGCGGTGTACGGCGCGGGCGGGCCGATGCCGGTGAACGCCCTGCTCATGGTGTTCGCGCTCGCCGCGGGCCTGGTGATCTTCACGCTGCTCGCACTCGCCACCAGCGCCATGACCAAGAACGCCGAGGCCGCGCAGATCACGTCGATGCCCGTCATGGTGATCTCGATGGTGGGCATGGCCAACATCCGGCAGATCCTCCCCGACCGGCTCGCCCTGATCGCCGACTGGACCCCCTTCGCCGCGATCTCCGACCTCATCCGGCTGGGGCAGGCGGGCCTCGCGCCCGGCGCGCCCGACGACGCCGCGACGCTCGGCTTCGCCGCCACCTTCGGCGAGACCGGCCGCCCGCTTGCGACACTGGCGGTATGGACCGTGATCGCAGTCATCCTCGCGAAGAAGTGGTTCCGCTGGGACGACCGCGGGTGATCGAGTGATCCCCGCCCCGCTGCGCCGCGTCGTGGCGTGGTGGCGGGACATGCCGGGTGTGGAGAAGTACCGCCTCTACACCCGGCTCGTCCTGCAGAGCGTGATGGTCGGCGTGGTCACCATGCTCCTGGTCAGCGGCACCCGCGCCTGGCCGGCGATCGGCATCGTCATCGCCGGCCTCGCCTCGATCGCGGGGATCGAGGCACAGCCCGACCTCGCGATCCGCGCGACCGACCGCCAGCGACGCCTCGCCTGGCGGTTCGCGGTCGTAGGGGTCGCCGGCGTCTGGCTGGCCACCATCGTCGCCGCCCGATTCCCCGGCGTGGACAAGAACGAGGCCGCGGTCACCGCATCGATGACCTTCTTCATGGCGTCCGCGGGCGTGATCCCGTTCGTGCGGCACCGCTGGTTCGTCCTCGTCGCCGGCGCCGTCCTCACCCCGCTGCTCACCCGCGGGCCCGAAGCCTGGCAGGTCAGCTTCCTGCTGCTGGTGGTGGGGGCCGCACTGATGTGGACCTCGCGCAGCACCGTCTGGGGCATGCAGATCCTCACCGAGCTGGAGAACGGCAAGCGGCTCGCGGCCGAACTCGAGGTCGCCGAGGAACGCCTGCGCTTCTCCCGGGACCTGCACGATGTGGTCGGCCGCGCCTTCTCCGCCATCTCCGTCAAGAGCGAGCTCGCCGCCACGCTCGCCCGAGCGGGCGCCGTCGAACGCGCCGCCGGCGAGATGGACGAGGTCAAGGCCCTCGCGGTCTCCTCGATGGAGGACGCCCGCACCCTGGTCCGCGGCTACCGCGCCATCGACCTCGCCACCGAGGTCGCCGGAGCCCGCTCCCTGCTCTCCGCCGCGGGCTGCGAGCTCCGCGTCATCGGCGAGCCCGACGAGATCCCGCCCGCACTCCACGAGGCCGCCGCCTGGGTCGTCCGCGAGGGCACCACCAACATCGTCAAGCACTCCACGGCCACGCAGGCCGTGCTCACGCTGCGCCCGTCGGGCCTGGTCCTGCGCAACGACGGTGCCGGCCCCGCGACCGGGGGCGACGGCGCACCGTCGGGCATCGACGGGCTGCGCGGGCGGCTCCGGGCGGTGGGCGCGGCACTGGACGCCGCGCACGACGGCGACGAGTTCACCCTGACCGCGACCTGGGAGGCGGCATGACCGAGACACCCGAGATCGAGGTGGTCATCGCGGACGACGAGCACCTGATCCGCACGGCCGTGGCCGCGCTGCTCGACCTGGAACCGGACATCTCGGTGGCCGCGGAGGCGGCGTCGGGCACCGAGCTGATCGCGCTGTGGGAGCGCCGTGTCGCCGAGGGGCTCCCGCCCGCGGTCGCGGTGATCGACCTGCAGATGCCGGGCCCGGACGGCATCGACACCGCGGCCGAGCTGCTGCGCCGCACGCCCGGTGCCGCGACGCTCATCGTCACCAGCCATGGCCGGCCCGGCTACCTCAAGCGCGCCCTCGCGACGGGGGTCCGCGGGTTCCTGCCGAAGACGGTGCCGGCGGCCACGTTGGCGCAGGTCATCCGCACCGTCCACGGCGGCGGGCGGTACGTCGACCCCGAGCTGGCGGCGGAGGCGATCAGCGCGGGCGATTCGCCGCTGACCCCGCGCGAGGCCGACGTGCTGGAGTTCGCCGTCGACGGCGCGTCGGTCGAGGAGATCGCGAAGCGGGCGCACCTGAGCGCGGGCACCACCCGCAACTACCTCTCGTCCGCGATGGCGAAGCTGGGAACCGCGAACCGGTACGAGGCGGCGGTGCGGGCCCGCGAGCTCGGCTGGATCCTGTGACCCTCGTCTCGGTGTAACGTACCCACGTCCCATGGCGATGCACCTGGTGCGTCCCTTACCCGAAAGGGTCACTTTCCGCTGGGGACGTTGAGTACAACGACCGAAGTGCGTAGACTTTCGGGATAATCTGGAACTGATCCAAACGTCGAAAGAGGAATGATGTCGACCCGCCAACTGACCCAGCTGGAGCTCCTGCAGGAGCTCTCCGGTGTCGCCGAGGACAACGTCAACCGCCATCTCTCGATGACGAAGGACTGGAGCCCCCACGACTACATCCCGTGGTCGGACGGCAAGAACTTCGCCGCCCTCGGCGGATCGGACTACGACCCCGAGGAAAGCCGCCTCGACGAGGTCGCCAAGGCCGCCATGATCACCAACCTCCTCACCGAGGACAACCTCCCCACCTACCACCGGGAGATCGCCGCCAACTTCTCCATGGACGACGCCTGGGGCCACTGGGTCGGCCGCTGGACCTCCGAAGAGAACCGCCACGGCATCGCCATGCGCGACTACCTCGTCGTCACCCGCGGCGTCGACCCGGTCAAGCTCGAGCAAGCCCGCATGATCCACATGACCAACGGCTGGGACCCCCAGGGCAAGGTCGCGCAGCACACCGAGCAGAAGATGACGATGCTGCACTCGGTGGCGTACGTGACCTTCCAGGAGCTCGCCACCCGCGTCAGCCACCGCAACACCGGCAAAGTCTGCCAGGACCCCATCGCCGACAAGATGCTCCAGCGCATCGCCGCCGACGAGAACCTGCACATGATCTTCTACCGCAACATCTCCGCCGCCGGCCTCGACCTCGTCCCCGACCAGGCCATCCGCTCCATCACCGACACCATCAAGCACTTCGAGATGCCCGGCGCCGGCATGCCCGACTTCCGCCGCAACGGCGTCCTCATGGCCAAGCACGGCATCTACGACCTCCGCCAGCACAAGGACGAGGTCGTCATGCCCGTCCTGCGCAAGTGGAAGATCTTCGAGCGCGAAGATTTCACCGCCGAAGGCGAGCGCACCCGCGAGGAACTCGCCGCCTTCCTCGACGAGCTCGAAGCCGCCGCCGTCAAGTTCGAGGAGATGCGCGACCGCTCGCTGGCCCGTGAGGCCGCGAAGCGCGAGAAGGCCGGACTGGCCGTCTAATACCGACGCACACCGGAACCCGTCGCGCCTCGCCGAGGCCCGGCGGGTTTCTTCTCGTTCGAGGCCGCCGCGGTTTGCCGGAACCGGCCGCCGCCAGCGATCATGGAATGAACGACCACGGGAGAGCACTGATGACCACAGCCACCACGACGCAGCCCAAGCTGCGCATCGGGCGGTTCGAGCTCGACTCCCCCGTCGTGCTCGCACCGATGGCCGGCGTCACCAACGTCGCCTTCCGCAGCCTGTGCCGGGAGCTGGAGCGCGCGCGCACCGGCACCGTCGCGGGGCTGTACGTGTGCGAGATGGTCACGGCCCGCGCCCTCGCGGAGCGGCATCCGGTGACGATGCACATGACCACGTTCGCCCCCGACGAGGACCCGCGCAGCCTGCAGCTGTACACCGTCGACGCGAAGTGGACCTACGAGGCCGCCCGGATGATCGCCGAGGAGGGCCTGGCCGATCACCTCGACATGAACTTCGGCTGCCCCGTCCCCAAGGTCACCCGCCGCGGCGGCGGCTCCGCGTTGCCCTACAAGCGGAACCTGTTCGCGAGCATCGTCGACTCCGCGGTGCGCGGTATCGCCGACGGCTCCCCCGCGGGCTCCCCCGAGATCCCGGTGACGGTGAAGTTCCGCATCGGCATCGACGACGAGCACCACACCCACCTCGATGCCGGCCGGATCGCCGCCGAGCAGGGCGCGGTCGCCGTCGCGCTGCACGCCCGCACCGCCGCGCAGCGCTACTCGGGCCAGGCCGACTGGGACGAGATCACGCGGCTCAAGGAGCACGTGCACCACCACTTCGGCGACACCATCCCGGTGCTGGGCAACGGCGACATCTTCGCGGCGGAGGACGCCGTGACCATGATGGAGCGCACCGGCTGCGACGGCGTCGTCGTGGGCCGCGGCTGCCTGGGCCGGCCGTGGCTGTTCTCCGAGCTCTCCGCCGCGATCAACGGCACCCCGATGCCGGTCCCGCCGCACCTGGGCGAGGTCACCGACATCATGTACCGGCACGGCGAGCTGCTGGCCGCGCACCACGGCGAGGACAAGGGCATGCGGGAGATCCGCAAGCACGTCGCCTGGTACCTGCGCGGCTTCCCCGCCGGCGGCGAACTGCGCACGCGGCTCGCCACGGTCAAGACCCTCGCCGACCTGCGCGCACTGCTGGACACGCTGCCCCAGGACGTGCCCTTCCCCAAGGACGCCGAGGGTCCCCGCGGTCGGCAGGGCACGCCCGGCAAGGTGGTCCTCCCCGAGGGCTGGCTGGACGATCCGTGGGAGTCGGACGCCGCGGCGATGCCGGGCGCCGAGGTGGAGACGAGCGGCGGTTAACCGTCGTTCACCCGGCGTTCATCCAACGCTGCGGTCGTGTATGAAAAGGCCGATATACTGCGCACATGCGTAACGCGTACATCCAGCAGATGGCTGCTTTCAACGACATCCTCGGCGACATCTGCGACAAGTCGGGCATCGCCATGGAGAAGGCCACCAACTCGCTGCTCCAGGCCGACCTCGCCCTCGCCGAAGAGGTCATCACCGAGCACGACGAGATCGTGCGGCTGAGCCGCCGCGCCGAGGAGGAGGCCTTCTCCCTCCTCGCGCTGCAGGCGCCCGTCGCCAGCGACCTGCGCGTCGTGGTCTCCGGCTTCCAGATCGTGGCCGACGTCGACCGGATGGGCGCGCTCGCCCTGCACGTCGCCAAGGTGACCCGCCGCCGCTTCCCGAACAAGACCCTCCCCGAGGAGGTCAACGGCTACTTCGCCGAGATGGGCCGCCTCGCGGTCGAGCTCGCGAACTCCGCCCGCGAGGTCCTGGTGACCCAGGACCCGAAGCAGGCCGCGGAGATCGAGGAGCAGGACGACGCGATGGACGACCTGCACCGCCACCTGTTCACGGTGCTCATGGACCGCGAGTGGAAGCACGGCGTCGCCGCCGCCGTCGACGTGACGCTGCTGGGCCGCTACTACGAGCGCTTCGCCGACCACGCCGTGGAGATCGGCCGCCGCGTGATCTTCCAGGCCACCGGCAGCCCCGAGCCCACCGCCGACATCTCGAAGTAGCACGCGCACGCACGGCCGCCCTCCGGGGCGGCCGTTCCGCTGTCCGGGCTCAGGCCGGGCCCGCGCTCAGGAACCCACGCCGTCCTGCAGCTGCAGGATCCTGCCCCCGAGGTGGATGTCGGAGCCCACGCCGAGCGGCACGGGCTGGCCCGGCGGGAGACGCAGGGGCTGCGCCGCGCCCGGCGGCCGCACCCACGTGCCGTTCGCCGAGCCCACGTCGACGGCGAGCACCTGCCAGCCGTCGATGCGGATCTCCAGGTGGGCGCGCGACAGTGCGCCGCTGCGGTCCGGCAGGACGACGGGCGCGAGCCGCCCGGAACCGTCGAGCGAACGACCGGCGCGCTGCGCGACGAACGCTGCGGGGTCGCGCCCGATCACCATGTCGTTCTCCACGACGAAGGCGGTGCCGTCGTCGGCGACGAGCAGCCCCAGCGGCGGCCGCGGGCCGCTCTCGAGCGGGGCCCGCCGATCGACGAGGGCGCCGCAGCGGGTGCAGTACGCGGCGACGGGCGCGTTGAGGTGCCCGAAGGCGCAGCGCCGGCCCTCGACCGTGGGCCCGGCCGCCACGGCAGCGCTCACGTCGCCGACGTCCACCTCGTAGTCGGTGGCCGCGAAGAGCGGGCTCACCCCGGTCGGCTCCTCGTTGGTGGGCGCGTCGGCGGGGAAGACGTCCGTCGCGATCTCGCCCTCCGCCTCGGGCTGCACGGACTCGTCCGACCAGATCACGACGCCTGCGCCGGGCACGGCACCGTCGTCGAAGTGGAGCGCGCCGGGCACGCACACCGGGGCGGGCGGGGGCGGCGGCCCGACGGTGACCGTGACCACCGAGCCCGGGGCCAGGGGCGCGACGCGCTCCGCGAAGTCGCCGCCGGCGTGCAGCACGTGACCGGGCGTCGCCGCCGCGGCGGACGGGAAGATCGCGACGGTGATCGCGAGCTCGACGTCCGCCCCCGCGATGCCGCGCAGCATCGCCCGCGCCGTGCCGTTCCTCAGCTCGACGACGGCGAAGGCCGGGCCGGTGATGGCGCTCAGGACGGGGGCGACGTCACCGTCGACCTCGAGCGCCGCGCGCAGTTCCGCGACCGCGGCGGGCCCGCCGACGGCCGGCGCGTCCACGAACAGGAACCGCTCGCGCGCGCGGGCCACCACGCGGTCGCCGGGCAGCACGGTGCTGTACCGGTCGCCGGTCCGGGGCTGCGATGTCATCCCCATAGGATACGGCCGATATCCGACGACGCCGTGTCGGTGTGACCCGTCAGCCGAACCGGCCCGAGATGTAGTCCTCAGTGGCCCGCTCGTCCGGGTTGGAGAACATCTTCTCGGTCGGGTTGATCTCGACGAGCTGACCCGGCTTGCCGGTGGCCTCGAGGTTGAAGAAGGCGGTCTGATCGGAGACGCGCGCGGCCTGCTGCATGTTGTGGGTGACGATGACGATCGTGTACTTCTGCTTGAGCTCGCCGATCAGGTCCTCGATGGCGAGGGTCGAGATCGGGTCGAGCGCCGAGCACGGCTCGTCCATGAGCAGCACGTCGGGGCTGACGGCGATCGCCCGGGCGATGCACAGGCGCTGCTGCTGGCCGCCGGACAGGCCGCCGCCCGGCTTGTTCAGGCGGTCCTTGACCTCGCCCCAGAGGTTCGCGCCGCGCAGCGACTGCTCGGCGACCTCGTCGAGCTTCGCCTTGCTGCGGATGCCCTGCAGCTTGAGGCCGGCCACCACGTTGTCGCGGATCGACATGGTGGGGAACGGGTTGGGCCGCTGGAAGACCATGCCGATGGTCTTGCGCACGCCCACCGGGTCCACGCCGGTGCCGTAGATGTCGGTGCCGTCGAGCGTGATGTGCCCGTCGACGCGCGCGCCCGGGGTCACCTCGTGCATGCGGTTGATCGACCGGAGCACCGTCGACTTGCCGCAGCCGGACGGTCCGATGAACGCCGTCACCGAGTTCGGCGGCACCGTCAGCGAGACGTCCTGCACCGCGTGGAACGCGCCGTAGTAGATGTTCAGGTCCTTGATGTCCAGGCGCTTCGCCATGTCGGTTCTCCTTGTTACTTCGTCTTGGGGGCGAGCAGCCGGGACATGAGGGCGGCCAGGCCGCTCGCGATGCCCACGAGGATCACCAGGGTGAGGGCGGCGCCCCACGCCCGGTACTCGCCGACGGCGCCGGGGTTGTTGCGGTACTGGTCGTAGATGAACAGCGGCAGCGACGACATGTTGCCGTTGAACAGGTCGTAGTTCATCCGGTCGCTGATGCCCACGAGCAGCAGCACGGGCGCGGTCTCGCCGACGACGCGGGCGATGGCGAGGAAGACGCCGGACACCATGCCGGACGCGGCGGTCGGCAGCACGATCCGCACGATGGTCTTCCACTTGGGCACGCCCAGCGCGTAGGAGGCCTCGCGCAGCTCGTTCGGCACGAGTTTGAGCATCTCCTCGGTGGAGCGCACGACGACCGGCACCATGAGCAGGATCAACGCGAGGCTCACCGCGAAGGCGGACTGGGGCATGCCGAACGTGGTGATCCAGATGCCGAAGATGAACAGCGTGGCCACGATCGACGGGATGCCGGCGAGCACGTCGACCATGAAGGTGGTGACCCTGCCCAGGCGGGTGCCCTCGGCGTACTCGACGAGGAAGATGCCGACCATCACGCCGATCGGCACGGAGAACAGCGCGGCGATGCCGGCCTGCACGAGCGTGCCGTAGAGGGCGTGGCGGATGCCGCCGGCGTAGGAGTCGGGGGCCACGCGGACCATCGACTTGGTCCACCACTCGGGATGGATGATCGCCGGGACGCCGTTGGCGATCACCATGTACAGCAGCGAGATCAGCGGCGCGAGGGCCAGCAGGAAGCACGCGCCGAAGATGATCGCGGCGGCGTTGTTCTTGATCCGGCGCGCCGTCGACGTGCGGTGGAAGACGGTGCCGCTCTTGGCGACGTCGTCGAGCTCGGTGGCGGTCATCCGTTCACCCGTCCCCCGCCGATCCAGCGGGCGACCGCGTTCACCACGAAGGTGAGCACGAACAGCACGAGGCCGGCGGCGATGTAGGCGCCCCGCTGATCGACGTTGTCGAACTCAGCGGCGGCGGAAGCGATCTTCGAAGCGAAGGTGTAGCCGCTGTCGAACAGCGACCAGATGGAGGTCTTGGTGGCGGCGAACAGGATGATGAGCACCGCGATGGTCTCGCCCAGGGCGCGGCCGAGGGCCAGCATGGAACCCGCGACGATGCCGGACCGGCCGTACGGGAACACCGTGAGGCGGATGACCTCCCACTTGGTGGCGCCCAGGGCCAGCGCGGCCTCCTGGTGCGCGACGGGGGTCTGCCGCAGCGACTCGCGCGTGATCGACGTGATGATCGGCAGGATCATGATCGCGAGCACGATGCCTGCGGTGAACACCGTCGAGCCGAGGGACAGCTCGACGTTGCCGGTCTTGAACAGGAAGAACCAGCCGAGGTTCTCGTTGAGCCACTTCTGGAGCGGCACCAGGAAGGGCGCCAGCACGAAGATGCCCCACAGGCCGTAGATGATCGACGGGACCGCAGCCAGCAGGTCGATCACGGCGCTGAGCGGCCGTGAGAGCCGCTGCGGCACGTACTGCACGAGGAAGGTCGCGATGCCCACGGCCACCGGCACGGCGAGGATCAGGGCCATGACCGAGGAGAGGACCGTGATCTTGAGCAGCTCGAGGATGCCGAACCGCATGTTGGACGGGTTCGTCTGCCACTCGGAGCTGGTGAGGAAGTTGGCGTTGTTCTTGGTGAGCGCCGGGACCGCCTGGACCACCAGTTGCAGGAAGATCAACGCGATCACGACCACGAGCAGCACGCCCGAGGCGTACGCGGCCCACTTGAAGATCTTCTCCATGCGGTCGTGACCGCCGGCGAAGGTGGTGCGGGTGGGAGCCCCGTCGGTGGCCGCTACGGCGCCGTCGGCGTCGCGGTCCGTCGAATCCTCAGTCGCCATGTTTCCCCGTTGTTCGGCCACGCGAAAATCGTCCTTCCGGCTGAGCCGGACGTCGTGCGAGAGCCATTGTGCCTGGCCGCCCGCACGACGCCCGGTGGTTCAGCAGTGTCCTACTGGATCGAGTCGATCGACTCGGTGAGCGTGGTGCGGAAGGACTCGGGGATCGGGGCGTAGCCCTGGCCCGCGAGCTGGTCCTGCGCCGGCTTGCTGGCGGCGACCTTGAGGAAGGTCTTCAGGCCCTTGCCGACCTCGGCGTCCGCGTACTTCGAGCACACGATCTCGTAGGTCGCGAGCACGATCGGGTAGGCGCCGGCCGCCGACGGCTTGTAGAAGCCCTCGGTGTCGATGACCAGGTCCTTGCTGCCCGGGGTCTTGAACTTGGCCGACTCGATGGTCTTGGCGACCGACTCGCTCGAGAGCTTCACGGCCTCGGGGCCGGCCGAGGTGATGATGTTCGCGACCTGCAGCTTCTGCGCCTTGGCGAAGCTCCACTCGGCGTAGGTGATGGTGCCCTCGGCCTTGTTCACGGTCGCGGCGACGGCGGCGTTGCCGCTCGCGCCCTGGCCGGTGCCGCCCTTGAAGGCCTTGCCCTTCTTGTCGGCGGACCACTCGGCCGGCGCGGCCGAGCCGAGGTACTTCTGGAAGTTCTCGGTGGTGCCCGACTCGTCGGAGCGGAAGACGACGGTGATCGGCAGGTCGGGCAGCGCGGTGCCCTTGTTCTCGTCGGCGATCTCGGGGGCGTTCCACTTGGTGACGACGCCGCTGAAGATCTTCGCGAGGGTCGGGGCCGAGAGGTTCACGGCGACGTCGCCGGGCAGCTTGTAGGCGACGGCGATCGGGCCGAAGACGAGCGGGAGGTTCAGGGCGGGCGCGCCGCACTTCTCCTCGGCCTTCTTCGCCTGGTCGGCGTTGAGCGGCGAGTCGGAGCCGCCGAAGTTGGTCAGGCCCGAGGTGAACTCGGTGATGCCCTGGCCCGAGCCGTTACCGCTGTAGTCGACGTTCGCGCCGTCGCAGTCCTGGGCGAAGGTGTTCTTGAAGACGGTCATGGCGTTGGCCTGCGCCGTCGAGCCGCTGCCCTTGAGCTGCAGCTTGCCGTCGCACTGCACGCCGGAGCCGCCGGCGGACGAGCTGCCCGCGGCGTCGCTCGACTCCTCGCCGCCGCACGCGGACAGGGTCAGGGACAGGGCGGCCACCATGGCCAGGGCCGATACGGATCCACGCTTGAAGTTCACCGAGATTCCTCCGGGTCGAGTCAGGACTGATCACCCCGGCACTGCGGGTGTCTCCCAGCAACATAGGGAGGCCGGGTGTCCGAATCGGGTGTCCCGGGTGAACGGCGGGGAAACTCGCCCGGTCGAGTGGATTACCGTAGCGCGTACGCCACGTGTCTTTCGCGTTCCTCAAAACCCAGCCGGGTGTAGGTGCGCAGCGCCGCGGTGTTGTCACCCTCCACGTACAGCTCCACCTCCGCGAGGCCGCGACCTGCGAGGTAGTGCAGGCCGGCGGCGGTCAGCAGGTTCCCGAAGCCCTTCCCCTGCCCGGCGGGCGCGACCGCGACGATGTAGACCTCGCCGAGGCCCGCGGCGGGATCGGCGACCTTCGTCCAGTGGAAGCCCAGTAGGCGGTCCTGCTCGTCGACGGCCAGGAACAGGCCCGCCGGGTCGAACCAGTCGGCGCCGGTCCGCTCGTCGATCTGCTCACCGGTCCAGCCGCCCTGCTCGGGGTGCCAGGAGAACGCGGCGTTGTTCACCGCGAGGATCGCGGCGTCGTCGGCCGGCCCGGCGTAGGTCCGCACGGTCACGCCGGCGGGGGCCGACGGTGCCGGCTCCAGCCCGGCGAGCGGTCGCCGCAGGTTCAGCAGGGTGCGCACGGCGGTCAGGCCGAGCTCCGCGGCGAGCGCGCGGGCGCCGGGGAGGTCGCCGTGCGCCCAGACGGTGCCGCCCTCGCCCACGAGGTCGAGAGCTTCGGTCACCAGGGCGCGCCCCAGGCCCCGTCGGCGCTCCGACGGTGCGACGACCGCCTCCGCCGCGCCGGGCCCGCCGGCGGGCGGGACGACGACGCCGGCGTAGCCCGACGGTGCGCCGTCCGCGCCCCGCGCGAGCACGTGCGGGCCGTCGCCCGCGATACCCAGGCGGAACTGCTCCGAGAGCGGGCCGATGCCGTCGGCGGCCTCCGCGGCGCCGGCGATCCCGAGCACCGCCTCCGCATCGGCGATCGGACCGCGCACCACGTCGACCATCTACATCTCCTCGAGATCCTCGTCCGTCGGTTCCATGTCCTCGACGGGACGCTCGCCCTTGCCGCGCACGGGCCGCACCGCCTTGTAGCCCACGTTACGGACCGTGCCGATCATGCCCTCGTGCTCGGCGCCGAGCTTGGCGCGCAGGCGCCGGACGTGCACGTCGACGGTGCGGGTGCCGCCGAAGAAGTCGTAGCCCCACACCTCCTGCAGCAGCTGGGCGCGGGTGAAGACGCGGCCCACGTTCTGCGCGAGGAACTTGAGCAGCTCGAACTCCTTGTAGGTGAGGTCGAGCGGCTTGCCGCGCAGGCGGGCGGTGTAGGTGCCCTCGTCGATGACGAGCTCGCCGAGCGTGACCTTGTCGGCCACCTCGTCCTCGCCGCCGGCGTCGCGCCGCGCGACGACGAGCCGCAGCCGGGCGTCGATCTCGGCGGGTCCGATCGTGGGCAGGAGGAAGTCGTCGAGACCCCAGTCGGCGCTGGCGGCGACGAGCCCGCCCTCGGTGAGCACCGCGACCACGGCCATCCGGCCCGCGCCCGTGCTACCGAGCAGCCGGCACAGGCCGCGCGCCGTCACCAGATCGGTGCGGGCGTCGACGAGGGCGACCTCCGCCGGTCCGACCTCCAGCAGCGACGAGACGTCGGCGGGCAGCGTGCGCACCGTGTGCGGCAGGAGCGAGAGCGACGGCAGCACCGTGTCCGGCTCCCGGTCGGACGTGAGCAGGATCAGATCCACTTGCCCTCCTCACTGCGCGGCGGTCGACGAGAAAACAACGAATGTCAGAATAGCGGTGGTCAAGACGCCGTGCGTGACGGTGTGACGGTGAACGAGAGGGACGTGGCGTGACACAGGCGCAGGGACGGGCGTGGATCAGGCGGGTTCTGATCGCCGTTGCGACGCTCGTCACAGTCGTACTGCTCGCCGAGCTCGGCTCCGCGGCGACCGCCGAGTACCGCCTGTCGCGCGAGCTGCGCGCCGCCGCGGGGCTCTCCGACGACCCCGAGGTGACGATCGGCGGCTTCCCGTACCTGACCTCGGGCGGGGCGCACCCGAAGTTGACGATCGCCGTGCCGGCGAAGGTGCACGACCGCAACGCCCGGCTCGAGGCCGAGATGGCCGACGTCCGGATCCCCGGCGGCCTGCTGCCCGTGTTCGCGCCGGACACCCCGATCGCCGCGGGGCATGTGGAGGCGCGGGTGCGGCTGGACCAGAAGACGGTGGGCCGGTACATGGACATCGTCGACCTGCAGGTGCACACGCCCGCGCCGAAGCGCGCCGGCGCGGGCAGCCCCGCCGACGGCTACGTGAAGGCGTCGAAGGGCATCGTCCTCACCGGCACCGTCCCCCTGCCCACCCCGGCCGAGCCGAAGCGCACCGTCCTGATCTCGGTCGCCGCGGACTTCACCAACGCGGGCGACGCGATCTCCGTGCGCGCCACCGGGATCTACTCGGGCCCCGAGGATCACGCGAAGGCCGACCTGCTGCCGGGCGAGGACCGGACGGTCCTGGCAGCCTTCACCCGGGTGCTGCCGCGGATGGCCCTGCCCTTCGGCGTCGCGCCCACCGGCGCGCGGGCGGAGAACGCCGACGTCGTGCTGCTCGGCGAGGCCGACGGGGTCACCGTCACCCCCGGCGCCTTCTACCGCCCCCTGGCCTGACCCTCCGCGCACCGAGGGTCCCGTGCCCCTCCCGTGACGGAACCTCGCGGGTTGGGTATCCTCGGTCTCATGCGCAACCGCTGTGAGCTGCTGCTCACCCGCCGTCTGGCGGTCGATCTGTGCCGTATGGCCGGTTGTCGCTGTCTGGGCTAGTCCCGCCTCTCTCCGGGCCGGGTGCCCGATTCTCCCGGTGCATCCTCATGCCCTCCCAGCGCATCCGCGCACCCTGAAGAACTCTCCCCGATGAAAGGGCTCCCTTATGGCACGCTCCGACGTCCTGGTCTCCGCAGACTGGGCTGAGCAGAACCTCGACACCCCGGGTGTCGTCTTCGTCGAGGTCGACGAGGACACGTCGATCTACGACGACAACCACATCCAGGGCGCCGTCCGCCTCGACTGGCGCAAGGACCTGCAGGATCCGATCCGACGCGACTTCCTCGACCAGGAGGGCTTCTCCAAGCTGCTCTCCGAGCGCGGTATCGGCAATGACGACACCGTGGTGCTCTACGGCGGCAACAACAACTGGTTCGCGGCCTACGCCTACTGGTACTTCAAGCTCTACGGCCACCAGGACGTGAAGCTGCTCGACGGTGGCCGCAAGAAGTGGGAGCTCGACGCCCGCCCGCTGTCGACCGACGCGGTGTCGCGCCCGGCCACGACCTACCAGGCCAAGCCCGTCGACCTGTCGCTGCGCGCCTTCCGCGACGAGGTGATCGACTCGATCGGCAAGAAGAACCTCGTCGACGTGCGTTCGCCCGACGAGTTCACCGGCAAGATCTCCGCGCCGGCCCACCTCCCGCAGGAGCAGGCGCAGCAGCGCGGCCACGTCCCCGGCGCCATCAACATCCCGTGGTCGACCACCGCGAACGAGGACGGCACCTTCAAGTCGGACGACGACCTCGCGACGCTGTACGCGGAGAAGGGCTTCGACGAGTCCAAGGAGACCATCGCGTACTGCCGCATCGGCGAGCGCAGCTCGCACACGTGGTTCGTGCTGCAGGAGCTCCTCGGCAAGAAGAACGTCAAGAACTACGACGGCTCGTGGGTCGAGTACGGCTCCCTCGTGGGCGCCCCGATCGAGAAGTAAGGAAGACCATCATGTGTGGAGCACCGAAGCAGGGCCAGGTCCTGCCCGCAGGCGTCGACGTCGAGAAGGAGACCGTCCTGACCGGTCAGGTCCTCGACGGTGCCGGTAACCCCGTCGCCGGCGCGTTCGTGCGCCTGCTCGACGGCACCGGCGAGTTCACCGCCGAGGTCGTGGCCTCGGGCACCGGCGACTACCGCTTCTTCGCGGCGCCGGGCACCTGGACGCTGCGCGCGCTGTCCTCCGTGGGCAACGGCGACATCCAGGTCTCGCCCGAGTCGAACGGCGTCTACAACCAGGACATCACCGTCGCCAAGTAGGCCGGACAGGTGAGGGGCGCGCATCCGGATTCCGGGTGCGCGCCCTTTCCGTTTTCCGCTACCCGGCGGAAATCGGACGGGTAGCGTCGGGGATCAGTACCGATTCGGTACTACGTCGCGAACCCGCTATCCGAGGAGTCCCACCGTGCCCGCTCCCTCCGACGCCGAGTACTTCGAGCTCGGCGACGTCACGCTGCAGTCCGGCCACACCCTGCGCGGCGCCCGCCTCGCGTACAAGACCTTCGGCACGCTCAACGCCGACAAGTCGAACGTGATCGTCTACCCCACCTGGTACTCGGGCTGGCACACCGACAACGAGTGGCTCGTGGGCACCGACAAGACCCTGAACCCGGACGAGTACTTCATCGTCATTCCCAACATGCTGGGCAACGGCCTCTCGACCTCCCCGTCGAACGCCGCCTCGCCGTACGACCACGCCCGCTTCCCGCTCGTCACCTTCTACGACCAGGTCGAGGCGCAGCACCGCCTGCTCACCGAGAAGTGGGGCATCTCGACGATCGCGTTGGTCACCGGCTGGTCGATGGGCGCGGGCCAGACCTATCAGTGGGCGGTGAGCCACCCCGAGATGGTGCAGCGCGCGGCCCCGTTCTGCGGTTCCAGCCGCACCGCACCGCACAACCAGGTGTTCCTCGAGTCCCTGCGCGAGGCGCTCCGGGCCGACGCGGCGTGGGCCGACGGCGACTACGAGCCCGCGCGCCCGCCGATCAAGGGCCTGCGCGCCTTCGCCCGGATCTACTCCGGATGGGGCTTCTCCCAGGCCTTCTACTGGAACGAGACGTGGCGCGAGC
The DNA here is from genome assembly GCF_049844855.1 of Tsukamurella sp. DT100. Classification (NCBI taxonomy): domain Bacteria; kingdom Bacillati; phylum Actinomycetota; class Actinomycetes; order Mycobacteriales; family Tsukamurellaceae; genus Tsukamurella; species Tsukamurella sp. DT100. The sequence continues at coordinate 408,816 of NZ_JBNCLV010000003.1, read as the reverse complement.
TGGGCTTCACCTCACTCCACGACTTCCTCTACGGCTTCTGGGAGCAGTTCTTCCGCGACGGCCGCGACCCCAACAACCTGATCGCGATGATCGGCACGTGGCACGCCGGGAACGTCGGCAACACCCCCGGGTTCGACGGCGACCACGAGGCCGCGCTGCGCTCGATCAAGTGCCCCCTCCTGGCGATGCCCGCGGAGAAGGACCTGTACTTCCCGCCGGAGGACGAGGCGTGGGCCTCGCAGTTCATCGAGCACGGCGAGGTGCGGGTGATCCCCGGCGTGTGGGGCCACTTCGCGGGCGGCGGCGCCAACCCGGTCGACACGGCCTTCATCGACGCCGGACTGCGGGAGCTGCTCGCCCGCCCCGGCTACACCGGGTAGCCCCTCGAATCTCCTGGAGATCCGGATCTCACGTTCCGCCCGCCCGCGGCGTCTACAGGGCAGGATCGAGACGAGGAGAGATCATGAGCACCAGGCACATCGTGGCGGAGACCACCCTCGGCGAGCTGACGCTCGTCGCCGAGGGCCGCGCCGTGACCGGCGTGTACTTCCGCCACCACATCCGCCGGCCGGCGGAATCGTCGTTCGGGGAGCGGGTCGCCTCGGACGTCCTCCTCGACGAGGCGGCGCACGAGATCCGCGCCTACCTCGCCGGGGAGCGTCGCGCCTTCGACCTGCCGCTCGCCGCCGCGGGCGACGAGATCCAGCAGGCAGTCTGGGCGGCGCTGCGGGAGATCCCGTACGGCACCACGACGACGTACGGCGCCCTCGCGGAGCGGCTCGACTTCGTCACGTCGGCGTGGGGCGTGGGGCAGGCCGTCGGCGCGAACCCGCTGTGCGTCCTGATCCCGTGCCACCGCGTGCTCGGGTCGAACGGCACGCTGACGGGGTACGCGGGCGGCCTGCGCCGCAAGCGGGTCCTGCTCGACCTCGAGGCCGCCGCCGACGGCGAGCCCTGGCTCCCCGGCATGGGGGCCCACACCCCGGGGGCGGCGTGAAACCACCGTTCGAGCGCGTCGTCGACGAGCACGCAGGTACCGTGCTGCGCGTCTGCCGCGCGATCCTCGGCCCGCACGACGCCGAGGACGCGTGGTCGGAGACCTTCCTCTCCGCGCTACGCGCCTACCCGGAGCTGCCAGAATCGGCCAACGTCGAGGCCTGGCTCGTGACCATCGCGCACCGCAAGGCCATCGACCAGGTCCGGGCGGCGCAGCGGCGCGCCGTCCCCGTCGACACCGTCCCGGAGCGCCCCGTCGTCTCCGCCCCGCCCGACGGTGACCTCTGGGTCGCCGTCACGGCCCTGCCGGACAAGCAGCGGCAGGCCGTCGCGTACCGCTACGCGGCGGACCTGCCCTACGCCGAGATCGCCGAGATCCTCGGCGGCACCGTCGACGCCGCGCGCCGCGCGGCCGCCGACGGCCTCAAGAAACTCCGAACCACTCGCACCAGGGAGGAACTCTCATGAGCGAGAAGATCACCGACACCCTCTCGGCGCCGGCCGATACCGACGCCCTCGCCCGGCTCCGCGCCCGCCTCGCGGCGAGCGCCGAGGCGGACGGCCTGCTCGACATCGCCTACACCGTCGTCGACTCCCCCGTCGGCGGTCTGCTGCTCGCGGCGACCGAGCGCGGCCTGGTCCGGGTCGCCTACGCCCGCGAGGACCACGACGCCGTCCTGGAGACGCTGGCGCAGAAGGTGAGCCCGCGGGTGCTGCGTGCGCCACGACGGCTCGACGCGACGGCCCGCGAGCTCGACGAATACTTCGCCGGCCGGCGGACCGCGTTCGACCTGCCGCTCGATCACGCCCTCTCGCACGGCTTCCGGCAGCTGGTGCAGAGCCGGCTGCCCGACATCGACTACGGGACGACGCTGAGCTACAAGCAGGTGGCCGAGCTCGTCGGCAGCCCGGCGGCGGTCCGCGCCGTCGGCACCGCCTGCGCCACGAACCCCCTGCCCGTGGTGGTCCCGTGCCACCGCGTCGTGAAGTCCGACGGCGGCATCGGGCAGTACGTCGGCGGCGTGGAGGCGAAAGCCGCCCTGCTGGAGCTGGAGTCGGCCGCGTGAGCGCCGCCCCGGGGCTCGACTCCGCCGACTGGGGCGCCGTCTCCGCCGAGCTCGACGCGGTGGGCGGGGCGCTCCTGCCCCGCCTCCTGTCCGACGAGCGCACCGTCGAACTGCGGGAGCTGTACGGGCGGGACCAGTTGTTCCGCAGCACGATCGACATGGAGCGGTACCGGTTCGGCGCCGGGGAGTACCGCTACTTCGCCCGGCCGTATCCGGAGCCGATCGAGGAGCTCAAGCACGCGCTGTATCCGTACCTGCTGCCGATCGCGCGACGATGGTGGGAGCGGCTGGGCCGCGAGGCGCCGTGGCCCGACGACCTCGACGAGTGGCTCGCGATGTGCCACGAGGCGGGCCAGCGGAAGTCGACGGCGATCCTGCTCAAGTACGGCGCGGGCGACTGGAACGCGCTGCACCGGGATCTGTACGGCGACCTGGTCTTCCCACTGCAGGTGGTGATCGCGCTCAACGATCCCGGTGTGGACCACGAGGGCGGCGAGTTCCTCCTGCTCGAGCAGCGGCCCCGCGCGCAGTCCCGCGGCACGTCCTTCACGCTGCCGCGCGGGCACGGCTTCGTGTTCACCACCCGCGATCGCCCGGTCCGCTCCGCGCGGGGCTGGTCCGCGGCGCCCGTGCGGCACGGCGTCTCGACGGTCCGCTCGGGCGAGCGGCACACGCTGGCCCTGGTCTTCCACGACGCGGCATGACATGGGCTCCGACATGTTGTTCCCGCCCGACCGAGCCGTAGTCGACCTCGCGCCGGGCGCGTACCTGATCCGCGGCTGGCTCGACCTCGCGCAGCAGGAATGGATCGTCCGCCGGTTCCGGGAGTGGGCGACCGGGCCGGTGCCGATCCGCGCGGCGACGGTGCGCGGGCACCCGATGTCGGTGCGCACGGTGTGCCTGGGCTGGCACTGGCAGCCCTACCGCTACTCGCGGGACGCGACGGACGTGAACGGCGCTCGCGTGCTGCCCTTCCCGGACTGGCTGGTGCGGGCCGGCCGGAGCGCGCTCGCCGACACGGGGCACGACGCCGACGAGGTCGAGCGGTACACGCCCGACACCGCGCTGGTGAACTTCTACGACGAACAGGCCCGCATGGGCATGCACCAGGACAAGGACGAGATCTCCCGCGCGCCGGTGGTCTCCCTGTCGATCGGCGACAGCTGCACCTTCCGGCTCGGCAACACGGAGAACCGGAACCGCCCCTACGCGGACGTGACGCTCGAATCCGGCGATCTCGTGGTCTTCGGCGGCCCGTCCCGGCTGGCCTTCCACGGCGTGACCGCCGTCCAGCCCGGGACGGCGCCGCCCGGCTGCGGCCTGGAAACGGGTCGGATCAACCTCACCCTCCGCGAGACCGGCATGGAGGGCTGAGCCCGCCGCTACGCCCCGGCGACGATGCGGTCCGCGCGCCGCGCCGTGCCCTCGATGAGCCGGGCGTTGGTCTCGTCGGTGCCGTCGGCGCGGGCGCGCGCCTCCTCGGGCCCACGACCGAATCGCATGTGCCGCGCGATGAGGCGCTCCCGGCGCAGGGCGGGGTCGATCCGCAGGAACCACACCTCGTCGAGCGCGGCGCGAGCGCGGGGCCAGGCGCCGGTCTCGGCGAGCAGGTAGTTCCCCTCGGTCACCACGAGTGGAACGTCCGGCGCCACCTCGATGGCGCCGCCGATCGACGCCTCGAGGCCGCGATCGAACCGCGGGGCGTAGACGGTGCCGTCGGCCGCGCGCAGGCGGTGCAGCAGTTCGGCGAAGCCCGCGTCGTCGAAGGTGTCGATCGCGCCCTTGCGCCCCCAGCTGCCGTGCCGGCGCAGCACGGCGTCGTCGAGGTGGAAGCCGTCCATGGGGACCAGCACCGCGTCGTCGCCGAGCGCGTCCACCAGCCGCTCCGCCAGCGTCGACTTGCCGGACGCGGGCGCCCCGGCGACGCCGAGCAGCGCGCGGCCCGGGCGCGCGATCAGTTCCCGTGCGCGAGCGAGCAGCTCGACCGTCACAGCGTCTTCAGCCACGCCCTCACCCCCGGATAGCGGCACTTCGCGGAGGCGTGAGCCGCCGCGAAGCGCAGTGCGTCGGCGACCACCTCACCCCGTGCGATCGCGTAGGCGTACGCGCCGTGCAGCGCGTCGCCCGCCCCGAGCGTATCGACCACCGGCACCGCCGGGACGTCGACGGTGCCGTCGACCCCGTGGTCGCGGTACCGGATCGGCCCGGCACCGTCGGTCACGGCGAGGACGGGCGGCGTCGGGACGTCCCCGGGCAGAACGAAGTCCGCGGAGCAGACGGCGTGTGCGGCGAGCGGCAGCAGGTCGGCGAAGACGGGGCGCCAGCGGCCGGCGTCGAGGATCGTCGCCGGCCGCGGCGACGGCGCTGCGCATCGCGGACCGCGCGGCGGCGGGGCCGTGCCCGTCGAGCAGCACCACGTCGAAGCCCTCGGCGTGGATCGGCGGCACGGCGTCGGGGTACCAGGAACCGTCGAAGGAGACCACCTGCCGGTCGCCCGACGGGGCGTGGACCGTGACCGACGAGACGGGCGGCGCGAAACCCGGTGGGGCGAGGTCGAGGAGCTCGACCCCGCACGCGTAGAGGTCCTCGCACACGAGGCGGCCGAGGGCGGTGTCGCCGACCGGCGCGGCGAGCACGGCTCGCCCGCCGAGGGCGGCGAAGACCGCCGCGGCGTTCAGGGCGGGGCCGCCCCCGGAGACGTCCTGCCGGACCGCGGTGACCTTCCCGTTGCGGGGCGGCGATTCGTCGACGCGGGAGATGACGTCGACGGTGGCGAGCCCCACGAAGAGGCCCCGGGGCCCGCTACGGCCCACCGGCCGCCTCCTCGTCGGTCGGCGCCAGCGCGCCCGTCATCAGCGCCACCACCTCGGACATGCTGCGCTGCTTCGGATCCACGACGGCGGCGCGGCGGCCGAGGCGGTGCACGTGGATGCGGTCGGCCACCTCGAAGACGTGCGGCATGTCGTGGCTGATCAGGATCACCGGCGTGCCCCGATCGCGGATCTGCCGGATGAGGTCGATGACCTGGCCCGACTCGCGGACGCCGAGGGCGGCGGTGGGCTCGTCCATGATGATCACCTTCGTGCCGAAGGCGGCCGCCCGCACCACCGCGACGCCCTGACGCTGCCCGCCGGAGAGGGTCTCCACGGCCTGCGTCGGTGACGTGATGCCGATCTGCAGGTCCGCGAGGTACCCGGCCGCGGCGTCCCGCATGGCCCGCCGGTCGAGCTGGCGGAACACCGAGCCGAAGACGCCCGGCTTACGGATCTCCCGCCCCAGGTAGACGTTCGCGGCGATGTCCAGCGCGGGGATCACGGCGAGGTCCTGGTACACGGTCTCGATGCCGGCGTTGCGGGCGTCCAGAGTGCTGCGGAAGTGGACCGGCGCACCGTCGAGCAGGATCTCGCCCTCGCTCGGGACGAGCGCCCCCGACAGGGCCTTGATGAGGCTGGACTTGCCGGCGCCGTTGTCGCCGATCACGGCCAGCACCTCGCCCGCCCGCAGCTCGAAGTCCGCGCCCGCGATGGCCCGGACCTGCCCGTAGTTCTTCACCAGGCCGCGGGCCTGCAGCACCGGCGTGCGATCGGCGGTGGTCACTGCTGCCTCCTGCGCGAGATCTGGTCCAGCGTGACGGCGGCGATGACGAGGACGCCGGTCGCGATGTTCTGGTACAGGTTGTCGATCCCCACCAGCGTGAGCCCGTTGCGCAGCACGCCGACGATGAGCGCGCCGACCAGCGTGCCCAGCACCGAGCCGCGGCCGCCGAACAGGCTGGTGCCGCCGATCACGACCGCCGTGATGGTGTCGAGATTGGCCGTCTGGAAGGCGTTCGGGTCCGCCGTGGGAATGCGGCCGAGCGCCGCCCACGCCGCGATCGCGGCGATGAGGCCGGACACCAGGTAGACGCCGAAGACCGTCTTGGAGGTCTTGATGCCGGCGAGCGACGCGGAGACGGGGTTGCCGCCCACCGCGTAGACGTGCCGCCCCGTGGCGGTGCGGTTGAGCACGTACCAGGCGGCGGCGTACACCACCAGGAGCACGAGCAGGCCCAGGGTGAGCGGGAAGCCCGCGACGTCGAAGCCCTTGCCCAGGAAGGTGAGCGGGCCGTCGGCCACGCGGTAGGTCTGCGAGCCCGCGTACAGCTGGGTCGCCGCCGCCACGATGGTGAACATGCCGAGCGTGACGATGAACGGCGGCAGCTTGAGCAGGGTCACGAGCGCCCCGTTGACCGCGCCGATCAGGAGGCAGACGCCGAGGGCGGCCACCATCGCCAGGACCGGGTCGGTGCCCGCCACCTTCGCCAGGACGACGGTGCCGAGCACGCACGTCGCGCCGATCGACAGGTCGATGCCGGCGGTCAGGATGATGAGCGACTGCGCGACGGCGAGGATCCCGATCACCATGGACTGCTGCAGGATCAGCGAGATGTTGTAGCCCGTCGCGAACTGCGGGGTGAGGATGAAGAAGACCACGCAGGCGACGACGAGGGCGGCGAGCGGCCCTGCGAGGGGTTCCCGCAGGACGCCCGCCAGAGACGGCCGGGCCAGGCTCACGCCTGCCCCCAGCAGTTCTCCGCGCCCCACGCGGTGTCCTTCGATTCGACGCCGGCGACCGGCTTGTCGGTCACCAGTTGGGATCCCGTGTTGGTGAAGCCGGTCGGCTTGGTGCCGTCCTTCGCGAAGGCGACCACGGCGTCCACGCCCTGCTCGGCCATCTTCGCCGGGAACTGCAGCACGGTGGCGCCGATGACGCCCTTCTTCACGTTGTCGACGCCCGTGCAGCTGCCATCGATCGAGCCGATCGCCAGCTGCGCCGCCTTGCCCGCCTTCTTCGCCGCCTCGTAACCGCCGGCCGCCGCGGGCTCGTTGATCGTGTAGAGCGCGTTGGCGTCCGGGACGCGCTGCAGCAGGTTCTCCATCGCCGTCTGCGCCTTGGTCTGGTCGCCGTTGGTGGTCTCCTTGCCCGCCACCTCGGGCGCGTTCTCCGCCAACCCGATGCCCTGCAGGAAGCCCTGGTGACGGAACTCGGAGACGGTGCTGCCCGGGGTGCCGTCGAGCATGAGCAGCTTCGCCGGCTTACCCGCGAGCGCGCCCTTGACCCACGCGCCCTGCAAGCGGCCGGCCTCGTTGTTGTCGGTGGCGAAGGTGGCGTCCACGGCGCTCTCGGGGTCGGTCGCGGTGTCGAGGGCGATGACGACGACGCCCGCGTCGCGGGCCTTCTTGATCGCCGCGAGGATGCCCGTCGACGAGTTCGGGGTGATGAGGATGCCCTTGACGCCCTGGCTGACGAGGTTCTCGATCGCGGCGACCTGGCCCTCGTTGTCCCCGTCGAACTTGCCGGCGAGCGCGACCAGGCTCGCACCCTTGGCCTCGGCCTGCTTCTTGGCGGCCTCGCGGATCTTCACGAAGAACGGGTTCGTATCGGTCTTGGTGATCAGGCCGACCTTGACGTCGCCCGACGAACCGCCGTCGCGGTTGCAGGCGGCCACCGAGGTGAGGCTGACCGTGAGGGCGCAGCACACCGCCGCGATGCGCAGGCTCTTCCGATTCGACATGAGGGCTCCATTCAACTGTGTTGTGAATCACACGACTGGCGAGTGGTTGCGACGCTATACCCGCAGCTGAAACCCGCGCAAGGGTTTGCGCAAACGCTTGCGCGGCCGATTCACGGGCGGGCAGACTGGGCCGATGGGAAACATGGCCGACGTCGCCGCCGCCGCCGGCGTGTCGATCAGCACCGTCTCCCACGTCATCAATGAGACGCGGCGCGTGGACCCGCGCACCCGCGACGCGGTGCTCGCCGCGATCGCCTCCACGGGCTATCGGCGGAACGCCCTGGCGGCCGCGCTCGCGACGTCGCGGTCCGGCGTCCTCGCGCTGAGCATCGCCGCCGGACGCAACCCCTACTTCGGCCCCCTCATGCGCGCGATCGAGTCGCGCGCCAGCGAGCTCGGCTACACGCTGATGATGGGCGACTCCCACGACGACACCGAGATCGAGCACCGCCTCGTCGGCTCGCTGCTCGACCGCCGCGTGGACGGGCTGATCATGGCGCCGTCGCCGGGATCTGAGGAGCGGACCATCCCGACCGTCCGGGCGGCGGGGACACCCCTGGTCCTCATCGACCGCCTCTCCCCCGCCGACGTCGACCAGGTCGCGTCCGAGGGCGCGGAACCCGTCGTCCGGCTCACCACGCACCTCGCCGAGCTCGGGCACCGGCGCATCGGCGTCCTGACCGGCCGACCCGGCATCCAGTCCACGGAGGAACGGATCGAGGGCTTCGTCCGCGCGATGGACGCCGCGGGGCTGCGCGCCGCGCCCCGGCACGTGCGCTGCGGCGACTCCCGCGCCGACGAGGCCCGCGTCCAGACCCTGGCCATGTTCCGCGCGCGGGCACCGCGGCCCACCGCCCTCGTCGTCCTCAACAACGAGATGACGGTCGGCGCGATGCGGGCTCTGCGCGAGCTGGACCTGCGCATCCCCGACGACGTCGCGCTCGTCGCCTACGACGACTTCGAGTGGTCCGACCTGTTCGCCCCCGGCCTCACCGCCGCGGCCCAGGACGTCGAGGCCATCGGACGCCGGTGCGTCGACCTCCTCGTCGAACGGATCGAGGGATTCGACGGTCCGCGGCGGGTCGAGAGATTGCCCACAGCCTTCCACCACCGGGACTCGTGCGGTTGCGAGCGGCCGCACGCCGGGGGTTAGTATCGAGGCCATGGTCATCTTCTTCGAGATCCTCATGGCGGTGGCGTCGGTCGCGATCTTCGCGTTCGCGATCTTCGTGATGTACCGCGTCCTCACCGACGGGCAGTAAACCGCCGTGAGCGACGAGGCCACCCCCGACGCCTCCGTCTCCGCCGGTACCGGTCAGGAGGCGCTGGACGCCGCCGTCGAGCGCGCCGAGACCACCTCGTCGCGCAACATCTCGAACCTCCCCGGGCTGCCGCTCGCCGACGACACGGCGAACCTGCGGCAGGGCCCGGACCTGCATTCCGGCCTGCTCGGCCTGCTCCCCCTCGTCGGCATCTGGCGCGGCGAGGGCGAGGGCCACGACGCGGCCGGCGACTACCACTTCGGGCAGCAGATCGTCGTCAGCCACGACGGCCAGAACTTCCTCTCGTGGGAGGCGCGGTCCTGGAAGCTGGACGACAAGGGCGAGTTCTCCGAGCCCGACCTGCGCGAGGCCGGCTTCTGGCACATCGGCGAGGACGACGAGATCGAGTTCGTCGTCACCCACGCCAGCGGCATCGTCGAGCTCTACTACGGCAAGCCCGTCTCCCAGACCGCGTGGGAGCTCGAGGCCGACGTGGTGATCCGCTCCAAGTCCTCACCGCTCGCCGGCGCCGCCAAGCGGCTGTACGGCCTCGTCGAGCAAGGCGGCGCGCTCGCGTACGTCGAGGAGCGCATCGACGCCGACGGCGAGCTCATCCCCCGCCTGAGCGCCAAGCTCAACCGCTACGCGGGCTAGTTCCCCGGCGCGATCCCCTCGGGATCATTCGGCGCCGCAGCTCCCGGCGCGGGCGGAACCCCCAACCGACGCAGGGTGTCGATCGCGCCCGTGATGTGCGCGTGCCAGTCGTCCCCACCGCCGGCCTCGTGCCAGTTCCGCAGTGCGGCGACGAGGGACCACAGGATCGCGTTCGCGATCACCCGCGCCTCGTAGCGGTCGTACCGCCCTCCGGCGACCACGGATTCCGCGAGATGCTCGGTCGCCTCGTCGATCATGAGGAACGCCGCAGCGCGCACCGAGGGGATCTCGAACCAGAGCCGCGCGCGGATCGGGGCCGTCTCGTCGAGCTCGTCCTTCGTCTCGACCGACATGTCGATGACCGCCTTCGTCACCGCCTCCCAGGGTGGGACCCCTTGCGCAAGAAGATGTCCCATCGTCGCGAGCGATCGCGAGTCGAAGGCGTCGGTGAGGATGAGCCCCTCTTTCGTGCCGAAGTACCGGTAGACGGTGCTCGGGGAGACCTCCGCCTCGGCCGCGATCTTCTCGACCGTGACCCAGTCGAAACCCCGCTCGTCGATCATCCGCAGCGCCACCCGCTGGATGTGGACCATCGCGGCCATCTTCTTGCGCTCGCGGAGAGTCGGCTGCGGCGCCGGGCCGTCCGCGTGCCCGGCGGCATCGCGCACCGCGGTGTTCATCGGCTCCGGCATCAGGACCCCTTCCTTCGATCACCGTCCATTCTGACAGTCACTCGCAGAATCATCTTCCCAAGGGCGGACGAAAGTCGTACAGTCACTGTCATGAGCAAGTCACTGTCAGTTTCCGCATCAGGCCTCCGCAAGAACTTCGGCCGGTCCGTCGCGCTGGACGGACTGGACCTCACCGTCGAGGAGGGCGAGGTGCACGGCTTCCTCGGCCCGAACGGCGCGGGCAAGTCGACCACCATCCGCGCGCTGCTCGGGCAGTTGCGGCTCGACGGCGGCGAGGCCCGGGTCTTCGGTCTCGATCCGCGCGCGGACGCGTCGGCGGTCCACGACCGCCTCACCTACGTGCCCGGCGACGTCTCGCTGTGGCCGGGCCTGAGCGGCGGCGAGTGCATCGACGTGCTCGGTGGCCTACAGGGACACCTCGACCCGCGTCGCCGCGACGAGCTGATCGAGCGCTTCGAACTGGACCCGCGCAAGAAGGCCCGCACGTACTCCAAGGGCAACCGGCAGAAGGTCGCGCTCATCGCCGCCCTCGCCTGTGACGCGGACCTGTACGTCCTGGACGAGCCCACCTCGGGGCTCGACCCGCTGATGGAGGCGCACTTCCAGGACGCGGTCCGTGAGCGCAACACCGAGGGCCGGACGGTCCTGCTGAGCAGCCACATCCTCGCCGAGGTCGATGCGCTGTGCCACCGCGTGACCATCGTCCGCGCGGGCGTCACCGTCTCCACCGGCACGCTCCGGGAGCTGCGCGCGGGCACCCGCACCGCGATCGACGCCGTGACCCCCGCGCCGCCCGTGGGCCTCGACGGCCTGCCCGGCGTCGCCGACCTCGAGACCGCCGGCACCGCCGCGGGGATCCGCACGCGGCTCACGGCCTCACACGCCGGGCTGGCCGGCGCCGTCGCCGCGGTCGCGGCCGCCGGGCCCACCGAGCTCGCGGTGCACCCGCCCAGCCTGGAGCAGCTCTTCCTCGGTCACTACCGCGACGAGGCGGACGGCGCTGAGGCGGGCAGCGCCGAGACCGCGGGGAGCCCCCGATGAACGGCCTCGTCGCCGCGATCCGGCTGCGCCTGCGCTCCGGGCGGGTGAGCCTGCTCGCCGCGCCGGCGGCGATCGCGGGCCTGGTCGCCGTGACGGCGGTCAGCATCGCCGGCCTCTACGGCACCGCGGAGGCCCGCGCCGGGTACGCCGCCTCCATCGGCGACTCCGCGGCGGGCGCGGCCTTCAACGGCCGCGGCTACGACCTGGACACCGCCGGCGGCATCACCGCGCTGGAGGTCGGCCTGTTCGGCCAACTGCTGGTGGCGGCGTGCGGCATCGGCCTGGCGATCCGGCACACGCGCCGCGAGGAGGAGTCCGGCCTCACGGAACTCATCACCGCGACGCGCATCGCCCCGCTCGCGCCCCTGGCCTCCGCGGCGGTCGTGATCGGCGGCGCGTGCACGGCCGCGGGCGTCCTCTCGGCGCTCGCCACCGGAAGCGCCGGCTACGGCGCCGGCATCGGGTTGCTGATGGCGGCGTACGCGGGCGTCGGCCTCGTCGCCGGACAGCTCGCGCAGACCGCCCGCACCGCGTGGGCCCTCGCGCTGGGCTTCCTGCTCGCGACCTTGCTGGTCCGCGCGACGGTCGACGGCCGCGGCCTCGACGCCACCTGGCTGAGCCCGCTCGGCTGGCCCGCCGAGATCCGCCCGTTCGGGGCGGCGCCGCAGCTGTGGCCGCTGGTGGCCCTCGCCGCGATGACGACGCTGACGACGGCCGGCGCGGTGGCGATCGCGCGGCGCCGCGATCTCGGCGCGGGCGTGGTCGCGCCGCGGCTGGGCCCGCCGCGGGCTCGGCCCGGGCTCGCGTCGCCGCTGGGCCTGGCCGCCCGGCTCGCGGCCGGGACGCTGGTCGGCTGGGCGGCGTTCGCCGCCGTCTGGGCGGCGGTGTTCGGGGCCCTCTCGCACGAGGTGACGCGCCTCATCGACGCGAATTCCGCTCTGCTGGAGGCGATGGGGGTGCGGTCCGCGACCGATCTCGTCAGCAGCCTTGCGCTCCTGTTCATCGCGCTCAGCGCGGGCGCCGCGGGGCTCGGCACCGTCGGCACCCTCTCGGCGGAGGAGGCGGAGGGCCGGCTCGGCCTCGTCGCCGCGACGCGCGTCCCGCTCCGGACCTGGTGGCCCTCCTGGGGCGCGGTCGCGCTCGCGGGCGCGGGCGCTGTCCTGCTCGGCGGTGCCGCGGTCCTGGGCGTCGCGACGGCGCTCGCGACCGGGCGCGGAGCGGAGGTGGGCTCGGCCCTCGCGGCGGGCGCCGGCTACCTGATCCCCGTGGCCGTCATCGTCCTCGTCGGGCTCGCCTCCCGGGCGGCGACGGTGCGCCCCGTCCTGCTCGGGTGGGTCGCGCTGGCCTGGGCGGGCGTCGTCGGGCTGCTCGCGGAGACGCTGCGGCTGCCCGGCTGGGCGCGGGACCTGTCCCCGCTGCACGCGGTGGGGACCCTGCCGATCGACGCGCCGGACCTGACCGCCACCGTCGTCCTCGGGGCGCTCGCCGTCGTGCTCGGCGCGGCGACGCCGGCCCTCGCCGCGCGGCGGGACCTCGCCGCGGGCTGAGCCGCGCCGGCCCCGGAACGGAAACAGGCCCCGGGGGCGTGAACATCACGCGCTCCCGGGGCCTGCCGTATTCCAGGTGGGTGGCCGCCTAGCGGTCAGCCACCTCCTTGATCCTGAAATTCACCATTTCTTGGATCACCTCCTTTCCGTTGACGTCTTCGACGCTACGCCCGCTCGCAGGCGTCGGCAACGGAATTATCCGGAGGGCGAACACGCTGGTCAGGATGCATTCTCGCCGTACCAGTCGGCGAACTGCTTCGACGACGCCCAGCGCGAATAGGTCGGCCCCTGCGGCCAGCCGTCGGGCGCGTCCTGCCACTCCTCCTGGCGGCCGTAGGGCAGCACGTCGAGCAGGCCGAAGGTGTAGGACACCTGCTCCGCGCCGCGGCTGAAGGTCTGCCACACGTGGTAGACCTTCTCGCCGTCGCGGACGAAGGTGTTGTAGGCGAAGCCGCCTCCGGGAGGCGCGCCCACGTCGGCCCCGAAGTCCGAGCCGGCCGACGAGTACCAGGTCATCCGGTTCCCGACGCGCTTCTTGTACGCCAGCACCTCATCCATCGGTCCGTTGGTGATCACGACCATCCGCGCGTCCCAGTTGCCCAGGAAGTCGGTCCGGGTGTACTGCGAGGTCACGCCCGTGCAACCGGGGCACTGCCACTCGTTCCCGTCGGTCCACATGTGGTGGTACGTGAGGAGCTGCGAGTGGCCGTCGAAGACCTCGGCGAGGGTCACCGACGAGCCGTCCTCGGCGGTCAGCCGGTACTCGGGCAGCTCCACGGCGGGCAGGGCGCGCCGCTGCGCGGCGATGGCGTCGAGCTCGCGGGTGGCGGCCTTCTCGCGGATACGGAGTGCGTCGAGCTCCTTCTGCCAGGTCTCGCGGTCGACGACGGTGGGAATGGCGTTCATGACGGTTTCCTCTCTCGGGGTGGGAGTCTCGGGACGGACGTGACGGTGCTCAGGGCCGGAAGCGGGTCTGCGCGAAGTGCTCGCCGCGGGAGAACGACAGGACCTTGTCGGGGCGCACGCCGAAGACGGGGAGCGAGGCGGCGTCCGGGTTGGGCGCGAGCCCGTCGACGTGGTGCCGGAAGCCGTCGTCGTCGACGTCGTAGGGCCAGTCCAGCCGGTCGCGCCACATCCGCGCGAGGGTCTCGAGCACGGCGCGATCGGTGCAGCGCTCGGCGCGGCCCTCGACGACGACGTCGAGCCCGTGGCGGTACGCGTCGGTCCCGGTGGTGAGGACGCAGCGCGGATCGTGCACGAGGTTCCGCGCCTTCTGCTCCTCCCAGCCGGTCACGAAGTACAGCGCGCCGTCGAGCCACATCGCGGGCAGCGGGCACACGTGCGGCCTCCCGTCGGCGCGGACGGTACTGAGCCGGAACATCTCGGCACCGTCGAGCGCCGCGGCGACCTCCGCCCACGACGTGGCGACGGCCCCGGGGCTGCTGAACTCCGGGTGCAGGACCGGCTCGGGCGTCGTGCTGGTGGTCATCGCGCCTCCTGGCATGTTCACAGCGTACACATCTGTTATGTTCACACCGTACACTTGAGGGGCGGGGGACACAAGGGCATGGCGTACCACCACGGTGACCTGGCGCAGGCGCTGGTCGACGCGGGCCTCGAGGTCACGCGCGCCGGCGGACCGTCGGCGCTGACCATCCGTGAGGTCACCCGCCGGGTCGGGGTCAGCCCCAACGCCGCGTACCGCCACTTCCCCGACCGCCTCGCGCTCCTGCGGGCCGTGAGCGCCGCGATCGAGCAGCGGATGGCCGACGCGATGCCAGTGAGCCCCGGCCAGGGCCCCGTCGAGCGCCTGCGGGCCGTCGGCCTCGGCTACATCGCCTTCGCGCTCGCCGAGCCGGGCTGGTTCTCGGTGTGCTTCTTCGGCGACGAGGCACCGGACCCGGAGTCGCTCAACGGGATCCCGCCGTACGTCGCGCTGTCGGAGGCCCTGGACCTCCTGGTGCACGCGGACCTGCTGCGCCCGGAGGCCCGACGGTCCGCCACCTGGTCCTGCTGGTCGATGGTCCACGGCTTCGCCGAGATGGCCCTGCGCGGGCCGCTGCACCACCTGCCGGGCGATCAGCAGTGGCCGCTCGCCGAGGCCGCGGTCGACGCGGCGATCGCGGGAATCCTGCGCGACTGAGCGCGGCGGAGCACCATGGGGTCATGAGCGACTCCCCCGTGTGGCTGGTGACCGGAGCGTCCAAGGGCATCGGCCTCGAGGTGGTGAAGGCAGCGCTCGCGAGCGGCGCCCGCGTCGCCGCCACCACCCGCAGCCCCGAAAGGCTCGCGGCCGAGATCGACGACCCGAACCTCCTGGCCCTGCCGATGCGGATCACCGACGAGGCGGACGTGCGCCGCGCCGTCGCGCGGATCGAGCAGGAGCGGCCGCATCGACGTGCTGGTCAACAACGCCGGCTACTCGCTGCTCGGCGCGGTCGAGGAGGTCGCGCTCGACGACGTGCGGGCGAACTTCGACGTCAACGTCTTCGGCGTCCTCGCGGTCACGCAGGCGGTGCTCCCGGGCATGCGGGCGCGCCGGTCGGGACGGATCCTCAACCTGGCGTCGATCTCCGCGAGCGTCACCGGCCCCGCGCAGGGGATCTACAGCGCGACCAAGGCCGCGGTCCTTCTGCTCACCGAGGCCCTCGACGCCGAGGTCGCGCCGCTCGGGCTGCACGCCGTCGCGATCTGCCCGGGCGGGGTGCGCACCGACTTCCTCGACGCCTCGTCGAGCCGCCGCCCCGCGACCGCCATCGACGACTACGCCGTCGTCGCCGGCACCCTCGCCGCGCTCGACCGGCTCAACCACAACCAGGGCGGCGACCCCGCGCTCCTGGCGCGGGCGCTCGTCGCTGTCGCGGCGATGCCCGACCCGCCGACCCGGCTCCACCTCGGGAAGGACGCGCTGCACGCGATCCTGCGCGCGACGGAGGCCCAGCACGCGGAGGCCGAGCGCTACGCGGACCTGAGCCGGTCCATCTCCCACTGACGCACGCCCGCGGGCGGCTCCGCGTGCCCCGCCACGACGACGGTGCGCCCGGGGAACAGCCCGGCGGGGTCGAGGATCTCGGCCAGCAGCCGCTCCGCGTCGGCGGCGTCCAGATGCTCGGTCGGCTCGTCCAGCAGGACGACACCCGCGGGGCTGAGCAGCGCCCGCGCCAGGAGCAGCCGGCGGCGCTGGCCGCCGGAGAGCGAGTCGGCGCCGTCCTCCAGCGGGGTCCGCACGCCGTCCGGCAGGCCGTCGATCCACTCCCCCAACCCGACCCGGCGCAGGGCCGCGTCGATCTCGGCGTCGGTGGCGTCGCCGCGCGCCACGCGGCAGTTCTCCGCCACCGTCGTCGCGAAGACGTGGGCGGCCTCGCCGAAGAAGCCCACCGACGCGGGCAGGTCCGCGCAATCGCGCGCGGGCGTCCCGTCGACGAGGACCTCGCCGCCGCGGTCGTCGAGACCCGCGAGGGCGAGCAGCAGGGTCGTCTTGCCCGCCCCGGAGGCGCCGCGCACCGCCAGCCGGTCGCCGGGGTCGAGCGTCAGCGCGCCCAGCTCCAGCCGCGGGTGCGGGGCGACCGGGACGGTGCCGGCCGGCACCGAGGGCAGGATCAGCAGGGGCGCGAGCCGGCCCGCGGCGTCGGCGGAGCGCACGTACTGCCGCGCCGCGTCGGGCAGCACGGAGACAGCCTCGAAGGCGCTGAGCGGCAGCAGGATGAGGATGCCGAGGGTGGTCGCGGCCGCCGAGTCGATCCGCGCGACGGCGACGAGCAGCGCGGCGACCACGGCGACGCCGACGGCGAGCGGGATCGCCGCGTCCGCCAGCGCGCCGGTGCGGGCCGCGCGGTCGACGGCGGACCGTCGGGCGTCCTCGGCGCGGGCGGCGCGGGCCCGCACCTCGTCCAGCCGGCCCGCGACGGCGAGCTCCCCCGCGTGGTCGAGCACGGCCGAGGCCGCGGCGCCGAAGGCCTCGCTGCCCGCGGCCTCCGCGGCCGCGCGGTCGCGGGTGGCGCGCGCGGTCAGCCACGGCGCGACGAGCCCCGCCGCCAGCAGGCAGACCGCGAGCGCGATCCCGGCGCGGGGATCGAGGAACCACATCCAGGCGGTGGCCGCGACCGAGACCGTCGCCGCGACCGCGGCGGGGATCACGGTGCGCACCAGCGCATCGCCGACCGCGTCGACGTCGGCGCCGGTGCGGGCGAGCAGCTCGCCGCCGGAGAGCCGCACGGACTCCGCCGGCGCGGCCCCGGCGAGCCGCAGGTACAGCGCGGCCCGCAACTCGGTGAGCCCGCGCAACGCGAGCCGGTGCGACGCGAGCCGCTCGACGTAACGCATCAGCCCGCGGGTGATGCCGAGCCCGCGCACGGAGGTCACGGCGAGCGAGAGCGCCAGCACGGGCGGCATCGTCCACGCCTTGGTGATGAGCCACGCGGAGAGCCCCGCCAGCGCGAGGGCGCTGGCGGCCGTGAGCACGCCCGCGCCCACCGCGCCGAGCACGGCGAGCGGACGGGTCCGCGTGGCCCGCAGGCAGATCAGCAGGTCACGCACGCGTCACCTCCAGCACCTCGTCGGCGGCGGCGAGCACCTGAGGGTCGTGCGCCGCGACCACGACGGTCGCGCCGGCGTCCGCGCGGGAGCGCAGCTCGGCGAGGACGCGCGCGGCGAGCTCCTCGTCGAGGTGCGCGGTGGGCTCGTCGAAGAGCAGCACGTCCCGGCCGAGCGCGAGGGTGCGGGCCAGCGCGAGCCGCTGCCGCTGCCCGGCGGACAACCCGGCCCCGCCGGTGCCGACGGGCCGCTCCCAGCCGCGCTCCGCGACCACCTCGTCGAGGCCCGTCGCGGCGAGCACCTCGGGCACGGAATCCGTTGCGGGGGCGCCCAGCAGCGTGAAGTTGTGTTCCAGGGTGCCGGGCTCCAGGTACGGGTGCTGCGGGCACCACGCCACGTGCGCCCACCACTCCGGGCCCCCGGCGAGCGGCGCACCGTCGACGGTGACCTCGCCCGCGTCCGGCGCCGCGAGGCCCGCCAGGACGGTGAGCAGCGTGGACTTGCCCGAGCCGTTGGGCCCGGTGAGCACGGTGAGCCGGCCGGGGGCGAAGGCACCGTCGAAGCCCGACGGTGCCGCCCCGTCCCGCCCGTCGACCGTGACGCCGCGGGCGACGAGCACGCTCGGGCGCGCGGTGCCGCGCACCGCGGCGGGCGCGGGGGCGTCGAGCAGGGCGAAGACCCGGCCGGTGGCCTCGAGCCCCTGCTCGGCGGCGTGGAAGCCGGCGCCGACAGCGCGCAGCGGCCGGTACACCTCGGGCGCGAGGATCAGCGCGAAAACACCGGCGAACAGGGTCATCTCGCCGTAGACGAGCCGCAGGCCGATGCTCACCGCGACGAGGGCGACGCACAGGGTGGCGAGCAGTTCGAGCGCGAAGGACGAGAGGAACGCGATCCGCAGCGCGCCCATCGTCTCGGTCTCGTTGCGCGCGCCGAGGTCGCGGACCGTGCGCTCGGGTCCGCGCTCGCGGCCCAGGGCCCGCAGCGTCGGCAGGCCGGCGACGAGGTCGAGCAGCCGCGCGGAGAGCCGCGACATCGCCTCCAGGCGGCGCCGCGTGCGGTCGCGGGTGAGCAGGCCGATGAGCACCATGAAGATCGGCAGCAGCGGGAGGGTGCCGAGCGCGATGGCGCCGGAGACCCAGTCCGCGAGGAACATCGCGAGGATGAGGACCGGCGTCGCGATGGCGCTCAGCGCGAGGGCGGGGACGTAGCCGGTGAGGTAGGGCGGAAGGTCGTCGAGGCCGCGGGTGAGCGCGGTGCGCAGCTCCTCCCGGTCGACGGGGGTCCGGCCCGGACCGACGGCGTCCAGTGCGGCGGAACGCAGTTCGGAGACCACCCGGTCGGCGGCGCGTCGCTCGATGCGGGATCGCAGGTGGCTCACCGCGACCCGTACCGTCACGGCGGCCACCGCCAGCACGACGGGCTGCGTCACGTCCGCGTTGCCGGTCACCAGGCGCGCCAGCGCCGTCGCGAGCGCGAAGGCCAGCGCGATCAACGCGGCGGTCTCCACGACGCCGCAGGCGATCACGGTGACCATCAACACGCGCGAGCTGCGCGCGTACCGGAGCAGCCGCGGGTCGACGGGGGCCCGGGCGTCAGGCACGGGGGCGCAGGCCGATCGACGGCGGGATCTGCGCGACGGAGATCCGCTGGCGGAAGACCCAGTAGGTCCACGCCTGGTAGATCATCACTAGCGGCAGCAGCACGACGGTGCACCAGGACATCACGACCAGCGTGTAGTGCGAGGACGCGGCGGCCTCGATGGTGATCGTGCGGGCGGGGTCGGTCGCGTTGAGGACGTTGGGGAACAGCGAGCCGAAGAGCAGCACGCTCACGCCGATGACGGTCAGCGAGGTCGCGAGGAACGCCGCGAGCTCCCGCCCGGCGCGGACGAGCGGCCCCGCGGCCAGCAGGCCGGCGGCGGCCAGGACCACCATCGCCCAGGTCCACGGCTTGCCGTGCTCGAGCTGCGTCCACACCGCGAAGACGGCGCCGATCGCGGTGACGGGCAGCCACATCCGCACGGCGAGGCTCCGGGCGTCCACCCGGACGTCACCGTCGGACTTGAGCGCGACGAAGATCGCGCCGTGCAGGAGGAACAGGCCGAGGGTCGCGATCCCGCCGAGCAGCCCGTACGGGTTGAGCAGGTCCCAGACCTCGCTGGTCATGCCGCCGCGCTCGTCGAGGTCGACGCCGTGCACGATATTGGCGAAGACCAGGCCCCACGCGAAGGCGGGGATCCAGGAGCCGAGGCCGATGCCGACGTCCGCCCAGCCGCGCCACCGCGGCTCGTCGATCTTGCCGCGCCACTCGATCGCGCAGACCCGGGTGATGAGCCCCACCAGGATCGCGAGCAACACGAGGTAGAAGCCGGAGAAGACCTCGGCGTACCAGACGGGGAAGGCGGCGAACATCGCCGCGCCCGCGGTGATGAGCCACACCTCGTTGCCGTCCCAGACGGGGCCGATGGTGTTGAGCAGTACGCGGCGGCGCTGCTCGGCGTCGGCGTGGGAGCGCTTGCGGCCCAGGATCGGCATGAGCATGCCGACACCGAAGTCGAAGCCCTCCAGCACGAAGTAGCCGGTGAACAGGAAGCCGATGGCGAGGAACCAGTAGTCGGGGAGAGTCATGGCGGCCTCCTAGTACGCGAAGGAGAGGTGGTCCGACGATGCCTTCCGGCCCGGCTCCGCGCCCTCGGGGGCGTCGGTGTCGGCGGGCGGATCATCGTCGTCGTGCGGCGGGTCGAGCGGACTGTGCAGGTTCGGGCCCTTGATCACGTACCGCCGGAGCAGGAAGAACCACAGCAGGTAGAGCGTGCCGTAGACGGCGGCGAAGGTGACGAGCGAGAAGGCCATCATCGTCACGGAGTGGCCGGAGACGGCCTGCCCCACGGTGAGCCGGATCGTCGGGTCGCCGTTCGGGTTGGGCACCACCACCCAGGGCTGGCGGCCCATCTCGGTGAACACCCAGCCGGAGGTGTTGGCGAGGAACGGCGTGGGCAGCGCGATGAGGCAGATCCGGCTGAACCACTTCTGGTTCGGGACGCGGCCGCGGCGAGTGACCCACAGGCCGGCGAGCGCCAGCACGCCCGAGCCGATCGACCAGCCCATCATCGCGCGGAAGGCCCAGTACGAGACGAAGAGGTTGGGGCGGTAGTCGCCCGGGCCGAACTTCTCGACGGCCTCGGCCTGCAACTCGGTGACGCCCTTGAGCGTCGAGTTGGGGTCGCCGTTGGCGAGGAAGGAGGTCACGTACGGCACCTGCAGCACGTGCGTCACCGACTCGCAGTTGTTGTGCGTGCCGATGGTGAGCAGGGAGAAGCTGGCGCCGGTCTCGGTGTGGCAGAGCGATTCCGCCGAGGCCATCTTCATGGGTTGCTGCTCGAACATGAGCTTGGCCTGCGCGTCGCCGGTGATGCCCAGGCCCACGGCCGAGACGATCATGACGCCGAGACCGAAGCGGGTGACGGGACGCATCGACTGCGCCAGCTCGATCGCGTCCGGATCTCCCTTGCGCATGCCCCGCACCATCCACCAGCCGCCGATCGCGGCGACGAAGGTGCCGGCGGTGAGCCACGCGCCGAAGACGGTGTGCGGGAACGCCGCGAGGGTCGTCGAGTTGGTGAGCACCTCCCAGATGCTCGTGAGCTCGGCGCGGTTCTTCTCCGGGTTGAAGGTGGCGCCCACGGGGTGCTGCATCCAGGAGTTCGCGGCGATGATGAAGAAGGCGGAGGCGTTCACGCCGAGCGCGACCATCCAGATGCAGCCCAGGTGCACGAGTTTCGGCAGCCGCGTCCAGCCGAAGATCCACAGGCCGAGGAAGGTCGACTCCATGAAGAAGGCGACGAGCCCCTCGAGCGCGAGCGGTGCGCCGAAGACGTCGCCGACGAACTTGCTGTACTCGCTCCAGGCCATGCCGAACTGGAACTCCTGCACGATGCCTGTGGCCACGCCCAGGGCGAAGTTGATGAGGAAGAGCTTGCCGAAGAAGTTCGTGGCCTTGAGCCACGCCTGCTTCCCCGTCACCAGCCAGAGGGTCTGCATGGTGGCGACCATCGGCGCGAGGCCGATCGTGAGCGGCACCAGGATGAAATGCATCACCGTGGTCATGCCGAACTGCCAGCGGGCGATGTCCAACGCGGTCATGCGTACTCCCTGGGCCGAGGGGTCGGGCCGGCGTCGTCGCCGACCCTTCTACTACGTTCAGTAGTAATTACTACCGATGGTAGTAGAGATCGCCTCCGATCCCAAGTGTTGAGACACAGCACACGTCCGCGCACGGTGGCCAACCCGTTGTGTCCACCGTAGGCCCGCCGCGCCCCGCCCGCGGGGCGCACGGCGGATTCGCCGACGCCCCTCCGCGCTCAGCGCGAGGTGACGGCGGACCGTCGTTCCATGCGCTTCTGATGCGCGACGCTGGCGGCGACCACGATCACGGCCAGCGCCGTCGACAGGCCGACCGCGCTGCGCTGGTCCGGGTCGACGATCATTGCGACGATGACGAAGACGATGAACGCGATCACCGCGTACGTCGCCCACGGGAAGAACCACATGCGCAGCGGCGACGGGGTGCTCTCCCGGCGGCGCAGGGCGATCTGGCTGATCGCGATGACCAGGTAGACGAACAGGGCCACCGCGCCCGTCGTGGCCAGGAGGTAGCCGAACAGCTTCTCGGGCAGCACGTAGTTGCCGATCACCGCGAGGAAGCCGAGGATCATCGACGCCAGGACCGCGACGGCGGGGACGCCCCGCTTGGTGGTCCGGCCCGCGGCCCGGGGAGCGTCGCCGCGGCTCGCGAGCGAGTACAGCATCCGCGAGGCGGTGTAGAGCGCGCTGTTGAGGCACGACGCGACGGCTACGAGGACCACGACGTCCATGATCCCCGCGGCGGCCGGGATGTTCATGGCCTGCAGGACCGCCTGGTACGACCCCGTCGCCGAGTCGAGCGTGTTCCACGGGACGAGCGCCACCACCACGAAGATCGAGCCGATGTAGAACAGGCAGATCCGCCAGACCACCGAGTTCACGGCCTTGGTGATGCCCTTGGCCGGCTCGGGCGATTCGGCGGCGGCGATCGTCACGATCTCCGAGCCCATGAACGTGAACATGGTCGTGAGCATCGCCGCGATCACCGCCCCGGCCCCGTTCGGCATGAACCCGCCGGTGTCCCAGAGATGGCTCACGCCGGAGACCCCCGAGCCCGGCAGCAGCCCGAAGATCGCGAGCGTGCCCAGCACCAGGAAGGCCGCGATCGCGAGAACCTTGATCAGCGCGAACCAGAACTCGAACTCGCCGTAGTTGCCGACGGAGAACAGGTTCGTCACGGTGAGGAGCACCACCACCAGCAGTGCCCACGACCACTGCGGGCCGCCGACCGTCTTCGACAGGATCACCGCGGCGGCGGTCGCCTCGACGGGGATCACCAGCACCCAGAACAGCCAGTACAGCCACCCGATGCTGCAGCCCGCCCAGCGGCCCAGCGCCCGCTCGGCGTAGGTCGAGAAGGAGCCCGTGTCCGGGTGCGCGGTCGCCATCTCGCCGAGCATCCGCATCACCAGGATCACGAGCAGCCCGGCGAGGCTGTAGGAGATCAGCACCGCCGGACCCGCCAGCTTGATCGCGTTCGCCGAACCCACGAACAGGCCCGCGCCGATGACGCCGGCGATCGAGATCATCGTGATGTGCCGGGGTTTGAGACTGGTGCCGAGCTGATCGCCCTCGGTGCCGGTGTCCTCGCGCGTACTCATCCCGCGACGCTATGCCCGTCGCGGCGCCGCCGCAGGCCGTGCCCGGATTGTCCGGAAGCGCTAGGGGGTGTTCGCGATTCCCGCCTCGATGAGGGAGCGGACCGTCGCGTCCATGGGCGCGTCGGGCAGGGCGCGGCCGTCCAGCGTGTGCACGCGCGCGCACAGCGTGATCGACGAGACCAGCCACACCCCGTCGTTCATGACCAGGTCCACGGGGAAGAGCGGCTCCACCGCGGTGGCGACGCCCTTGTCCTCCGCGGCGTCGAACAGGGCGCGGGCGGTGGTGCCGGGCAGGATGCCCTGCTCGGCGGGCGGGGTGACGAGGGTGCGGCCGCGGGCGACCACGACGGTGGCGCGGGGCGCCTCGAGGACGCGGCCCTCACTGGAGGTGAAGATCACGTCGTCGGCGCCCTGCTCCTCCGCGTACCGCGCGGCGGCCATGTTCACGGCGTAGGAGAGCGTCTTCGCGCCGAGTAGGAGCCACGGCGCGTCGGTGCCGAGCCCCGTCGAATAGCCCCGGCCGAGCGTGATGGCCGAGATCCCCTCGGTCCGCGCGCGCCGCGCCCGGTCGGGCAGCGGCGAGACCGAGACGTAGGCGGTGGGCGTGCCGGGCGCGGACTCGCGGCCCCGCGTGTAGACGAGCCGCAGCGCGCCCTCGGCGCTCCCCGCCTCCTCGCCGTAGAGCATCGCGGCGCGCTGCATCGCAGCCCACCAGGCGCCGTCGTTGGGCGCCGGGAGGCCGAGCGCGGCGGCCGAACGGCCCAGCCGGTCGAGATGGGCGCGGCCCTTGAGCGGGGCGCCGTCACGGACCAGGACCGTCTCGAAGCAGCCGTCGCCGCGGACCGCGCCGAGGTCGTCGGCGTACAGCAGGGGCGCGTCGGGAGCGCGCACGGAACCGTCCAGGGTGACCACCACGGATGCCATGGCGGCAACAGTATTCGACGCCCCGAAGCGCCGCGCGGCCAGCGGGGTAGGCTTGAGGAGTGTCGACTGAAGAACATTCCACGTCCGGCATCATGAACCCCGAGGACACGCCGGACACCGGCGTGACCTGGCATTTCGGGGATCCGTTCGGGGAGCAGCGCGCGGCCGAACGCGGCGCAGCGGTGATCGACCGCTCGCACCGCCGCGTGATCACCCTGACCGGCCCCGAGCGCCTGTCCTGGCTGCACTCGATCACCAGCCAGCACCTGACGCACCTGCCGGATCGCACCGCGACTCAGAACCTCAACCTGGACGGCAGCGGTCGCGTGCTCGACCACTTCCACCTCATCGACGTCGACGGCACGACCTACCTCGACACCGAGCCCGCTGCGCTCGCGCCGAAGGAGGCTCCGCTCAGCCCGGACCTCGCGACGTACCTGCAGCGCATGGTCTTCCGGGCCGACGTGCAGGTGCAGGCGCGGGACGACCTCGCAGTGCTCACCGTGATCGGGCCCGAGGCCGAGACCGTCGCCGCGCAGGTGGAGGGCGTCCGCCGCACCGAGCCCGGCGAGGTGAACCTCATCGTGCCGCGCGAGCGACTGGGCGCGGACTTCGCCGCCCTCGTCGCCGCCGGGGCGCGCCCGTCCGGCACCTGGGCCTACGAGGCCCGACGGGTCGCCGCCGCCCGCGCCCGGCAGGGCGTCGACACCGACGAGAAGACCATCCCGCACGAGGTGGACTGGATCGGCACCGCCGTGCACCTCGACAAGGGCTGCTACCGCGGGCAGGAGACCGTCGCGCGGGTGCACAACCTGGGCCGGCCCCCGCGCCGCCTCGTGCTGCTGCACCTCGACGGCTCCGCCGACGCGCGGCCCGCGACGGGCGACCCCGTGACGCTGGACGGGCGCACCGTCGGGCGACTCGGCACCGTCGTCGAGCACGCCGACTACGGGCCCATCGCCCTCGCCCTGATCAAGCGCTCGATCCCCGACGACGCGAAGCTCGACGCCGGCGGCGCCGCCGCCGCGATCGACACCGACGTCACGCCCTCCGCGGACGCCGGGCAGCAGGCCGGACGGTCCGCGGTCGACCGGCTGCGCGGCCGGTGACGCCGACCAGGGTCGTCGCGGTCTGCGTCGTCGGCGAGGAACGACGGCTCGACCCGCGCAAGCCGGAGCAGCGCACCGCCATCGACAAACGGCCGGCCGACGGCCCCGTCGACGTGGGCCCGCTGGGCCCGGTCACCGACCACGTCTGCGACACCCGGCACCACGGCGGCGAGGAGCAGGCCGTCTACGCCTACTCCGAGCACGAGGCGCGGCGCTGGGCCGACGAGCTCGACCGCGACCTCCCGCCCGGCTGGTTCGGGGAGAACCTGCGCCTCGACGGCGACACCACCGACCTCGTGGTCGGCACCCGGCTGCGGGTCGGGGCGACGCTCGAGCTCGAGGTGACGATCCCCCGGACCCCGTGCCGCACGTTCGCGCTGTGGTCCGGCGAGGACGACTGGCTGGCGCGGTTCATGGCCCGCGGCGATTCGGGCGCCTACTTCCGCGTCGTCACGCCCGGCCCCGTGGCGGCGGGCGACCCGATCGTCGTCGCGGAGGTCCCGGAGCACGGAGCGACCGTGCGGGACCTGTTCCGCGCGACGCGGCCGGACCGGCTGCGGGCCCTCCTCATGGCCGGTGACCTGCCCCCGAAGGTCGAACGGGACGCCGCGAAGGCCCTCAAACGCGCCGACTGACACCCAGGCGGCAGCACCATCGGCGCGAGCACGCTAAACTGGGCGTCAGGAAGAATTACTAAACGGAGAAAGGGGCCGCCACCCGCCGGGCAATCCGGTAGCTGGCCGCCCCTTCATTGCGCAAGGGGGTCCCCCATGGGCCGCGGCCGGGCAAAGGCGAAGCAGACGAAGGTTGCACGCGAGCTCAAGTACAGCTCGCCCAGCACTGACCTGAAAAGGCTGCAGGACGAGCTGACGACGGGTGAGAGCGACGAGGCGGACGTGATCGCCTCGCACCCCGAGTGGAGCGACGTCGCGGGGGAGCCGTATCGCGAAGAGGAGTGGCGCCGCGCCTGACGCGTCGCGCCTTCTCGTTCCGTACCGGAGCCGTTGGGCACCGTGACCATGGGTCACGGTGCCTACGGCGTTCCTAGAACTTCGGGTGCGAGCCGCTCAGTACGGCCCGATCTCCCGCACCGTCGGACTTCTTGATCGTCCCCAGGACCCAGCTGTCGATGTGGCGTGCCGTGAGCACGGCCAGCGCGCGGTCCACGTCCTCGGGCGCGACGATGGCGACCATGCCGACGCCCATGTTGAAGGTCTTCTCCATCTCGGCCTGCTCCACGCGACCGCGCTGGGCGATGAGCGCGAAGACGGCCGACGGGCTCCACGTGTTGCGGTCCAGCTCGGCGACGAGGCCCTCGGGGATCACGCGGCCGAGGTTGGCGGCGAGCCCGCCTCCGGTGACGTGGCAGAAGGTGCGCACCTGCGTCTCCTGCGCGAGCCGCAGGCAGTCGAGGGCGTAAATGGCGGTGGGCTCGAGCAGCTCCTCGCCCAGCGTGCGGCCGAACTCCTCGACGTAGCCGCCGAGGTCCATGTGGCCCCAGTCGAGCAGCACCTTGCGCGCCAGGCTGTAGCCGTTGCTGTGCAGGCCGGAGCTCTTCATGGCGATCACCACGTCGCCGGCGCGCACGTTGTCCGGGCCGAGCACCTCGTCGGCCTCGACGACGCCGACGCCGGTCGCGGAGAGGTCGTACTCGCCCTCCGCCATGAGGCCCGGGTGCTCGGCGGTCTCGCCGCCCAGCAGGGCGCAGCCGGCGCGGACGCAGCCCTCGGCGATGCCGCCGACCAGCTCGGCGACGGTCTCGGGGACCACCTTGCCGACGGCGATGTAGTCCTGCAGGAACAGCGGCTCGGCGCCCGTCACGACGAGGTCGTCGACCACCATGGCGACGAGGTCGATGCCGACGGTGTCGTGCTTGTCCATGGCCTGGGCCACCGCGATCTTGGTGCCGACGCCGTCGGTCGACGCGGCGAGCACGGGCTCGCGGTACTTCTTGAGCGCGAACAGGCCGGCGAATCCGCCGAGGCCGCCGAGGACCTCGGGGCGGGTCGCGCGCTTGGCGTGCGGCTTGAAGAGCTCGACGGCCCGGTCACCGGCCTCGATGTCGACTCCGGCAGCGGCGTACGAGGCACCCTGAGGCGGGTGGGTGTTGGAATCCGTCACGGATCCATAGGCTACCGGACCGGGAGCCCTCGGGCGCCCGGCGGAGTCGACGACCCCGCCGGGACGAGCGTGCTCAGGGGCGACGCAGCGCCGAGGCGTTGTCGTTGTCGGCCTGCAGCGGGTCGCCCTGCGTGCCCGCCTTGAGCATGTTCTCCAGGACCGCCTTGCCCATCGAGGTCGACTCGGGCAGCGGGATCGGGTAGACCCCGTCGAAGCAGGCGCGGCACATCGATTCGCCGGCGTGCTCGGTCGCGGCCGTCATCTCGTCGAGGGAGATGTAGCCCAGCGAGTCGGCGCCGATCGCGGCGCGCACCGACTCGACCATCGCCTCCATGGAGTCGGCACCGCCGCCGTTGGCGATGAGCTCGGCCGGGGACGCGAAGTCGATGCCGTAGAAGCAGGGCCACTTCACCGGCGACGAGGCGATGCGCACGTGGATCTCGGCGGCGCCGGCCTCGCGGAGCATCCGGATCAGCGCGCGCTGGGTGTTGCCGCGGACGATCGAGTCGTCGACCACGACGAGCCGCTTGCCGCGGATCACCTCGCGCAGCGGGTTGAGCTTGAGCCGGATGCCCAGCTGGCGGATGGTCTGGCTGGGCTGGATGAAGGTGCGGCCCACGTAGGCGTTCTTCATCAGGCCCTGGCCGTACGGGATGCCCGACGCCTGCGCGTAGCCGACGGCCGCGGGGGTGCCCGACTCCGGCACCGGGATCACCAGGTCGCCGTCGGCGGGGTGCTCGCGGGCCAGGCGGCGGCCGATGTCGACGCGGGTCGAGTGCACGGACCGGCCGTGGATCACCGAGTCGGGGCGTGCCAGGTAGACGTACTCGAAGATGCAGGTCTTCGGAGTGGGCTCGGCGAACCGGGTGGAGCGCACGCCGTCCTCGTCGATGGCGAGCAGCTCGCCCGGCTCGATGTCGCGCACGAAGGAGGCGCCGACGATGTCGAACGCCGCGGTCTCGGACGCGACGACCCAGCCGCGGTCGAGGCGGCCCAGCGACAGCGGGCGCACGCCGTGCGGGTCGCGCGCCGCGTACAGCGTGTGCTCGTCCATGAAGGTCAGGCAGAACGCGCCCTTCACCGTGGGCAGCAGCTCCATCGCGGCCTGCTCCAGGGTGCGGTCGGCCGCGGCGTGCGCGAGCAGCGCCGTGAGGATGTCGGAGTCGGACGTGGCCGCGCTGCGCGGGCGCCCGCCGGCGACGCCGAGCTCGACGGCGCGCTCCGCGAGCTCCGCGGTGTTCACCAGGTTGCCGTTGTGGCCCAGCGCCACGCCGTTGCCCGCGCTGGTGGTGCGGAAGATCGGCTGGCTGTTCTCCCAGGTGGTGGAGCCGGTGGTCGAGTAGCGGCAGTGGCCGATGGCCACGTGGCCGGGCATCGAGCTCAGCGTCTGCTCGTCGAAGACCTGGCTGACCAGACCGAGGTCCTTGAAGACCAGGACCTGCTGGCCGTCGCCGACGGCGATGCCGGCGGCCTCCTGGCCGCGGTGCTGCAGGGCGTAGAGGCCGTAGTAGGAGAGCTTCGCCACATCCTCCCCGGTGGCCCAGACGCCGAAGACGCCGCACTCCTCCCGGGGCTCCTGCTCCTCACCGTCATCGAGCGGGGCGTTGTTGACGACGCTGAGCGGAAGCTGCTGCACGGCTGACTCCTGGGGCTGGGGGCGTGGCCTGATCCGATTGTAGGACCGATCCGCCAGCGGAAACGAATCGCCGAGTAGGTTTCTTCCCGGAGACAGGGGGTTCGCGTGGCGAAGGCGATCGATCCGGCGGAGATGCGGGCCGCCGTACTGGCCGTCCGGGACTGGATCGTCGACGAGGACGCGCCCGCTCCCCCGCGCGCCGCGATCGCCGCCGCGGTCCGGTCGACGGCCCGCACCCTGGCGCAGGACGCGCCGGGCGGATCCGTCGAGGTACGGGTGCCGCCCTTCGTCGCCGTGCAGTGCATCGAGGGCCTGCGGCACACCCGCGGGACGCCCCCGAACGTCGTGGAGTGCGCGCCCCGCGTCTGGCTGCGGCTCGCGACGGGCCTGGTCACCGTCGACGAGGCGACGGAGGCCGCCGACCTGGCCGCCAGCGGCTCCCGCGCGGGCGAGATCGCCCGCTACCTGCCGATCCTGCGCCTGTAGATCCCGAGGCTGTGGATCCCGCGGCGGTAGCGCCTCAGCGCGCCGTCGAGCCGCGGGGCACGAGTCGCCCGACGCCGCCGGACGGACCGGGGGCGTCCGTGCCGCGCAGCGCCGCGACCAGCGTCGTGACCGCCCGCCGTGCAAGCTCCTCGGGCTGCAGGTCGACGGCGGTGATGTCCGCGGCGCGTGCCTCCTCGGCGTCGGAGCCCGCCGCGATCCGCACCGCGCCCGGCACCGCGTGGCCGAGTGCGCGCAGCCGGTCGGCCGCCCCGACGGCGGGCGCGGCGGCGAGGCAGTACACCGCGTCGGGCACACCGTCGACGCCCGGCACGGAGCCCTCCGGGAACCAGCGGTCGACCGCGTCGACGCCCGCCAGAGCGCCGAGCGCGTCGGCGTGCACGATCACGGTGGCGGGCATCCCCCGGTCCGCGCACCAGGCGCGGTACACCTCGATCGAGCGCAAGGACCACTCGTCCTGCTCGTCGGCCGCGAGGAAGGCGATCGCCCGGCTGCCGGCGGCCGCGAGGTGCTCGAGCACGTCGCGCGTGATCCGCTCGGTCTCGATCCCCACGTGCCCGGGCGCACCGTCGTCCCAGGTCCCGTCGGCGCGCGGCGGCAGTCCGACGGTCACGCACGGCGTCCCGATGCGCTCGCACAGGTCGATCAGCGGGTCGTCGCGGGTCGGTTCGGTCAGCAGGATCCCCTCGGCGGCGAGGGCGGCCGACGGGGCGTCGTCCCGCGCGGGGTCGCCGACCAGCATGAGGCAGTAGCCCGCGTCGAGCGCGGCCATCGCGGCGGCGCCGGCGAGCCGGAGGAAGTAGTCGACGCCGTGGAGGTCGCCGGGGTCGATCCGGTCCAGCGGGCGGACGACGAGCGCGAGCACGCTGAGCCGGTTGCGGCGCAGCCCCTGGGCCAGCACGTCGGGCCGGTAGCCGAGCTCGTGCGCCGCGGCGCGCACCCGGTTCTGCGTCTCCGCGGCGACGACGCCGTTGCCGCTGAAGGTGTGCGAGACCGTGGTGACCGAGACGCCCGCGCGACGGGCGACGTCGGCGATCCGCGGGCGGCTGCTCATGACCCCCACGCTAGCCCCGCGAAGAATTCTCGCCCGCTCCCTTGTACAAATCGATTTGGCTACCTAGCGTGATCCGCGCCACACAGCGCCGCCGCCCCGCGCGGCGCGACCGATCCCGTGGAGGCCCGATGACGCCGATCCCGAAGCCCGCCCCGTCGGGGACGCCCGTGCCCGCCGCGCCGCCCGCACCCGGCGCGGCCCCGTCCCGGCCCCGGGTCGAGGCGCGCGGCATCGACGTCATCCCCGCCGCCGAGCGACACGGCCGCGCCCGCGACCTGTTCACACTGTGGTGCGCGCCCAGCATCAACTACCTGTCCGTCGTGGTCGGCGCGGCGCTCGTGCTCATGGGCCTCGAGCTGTGGCAGGCCATCGCCGTCGCGGTCGTCGGCTGCCTGTTCTCCGTGGTCACGGGGATCGTCGCGATCCCCGGGCCGGTGTCGGGCACGCCGAGCCAGGTCACCACCCGCGCGATGTACGGCGTGCGCGGCAACCGGGTCGCGATCGCGGTCAACGGCTGGTTCGTCTCGGTCTGCTACATCGCCATCAACTGGGCCGCGGCGGCCGCCGTCGGCTACACCCTGCTGCAGTACTTCGGGGTACCGCTCGGCACGCCGGCCGAGCTCGTCGTCATCGCGGCGATCGCCACGGCGACGGTGACCGTCGCCGTCTTCGGGCAGGGCGTGATCAGTCGGCTGTACCCGCTGCTGTCGCTGCTCCTCGGGGTCGTCTTCCTGGTCATGTCGGGTTTCGTGGCGGCCCGGGCCGACCTCGGCTTCGCGCAACCCGCCCCGCTGCACGGCTTCGACCTGTGGGTCGCCGTCCTCGGCGGTCTCACCCTGGTGGCCGCCGCCCCGCTGTCGTACACGATCAGCTCGGACTTCGCCCGCTACCTGCCCGCGGACACCAGCCCCGTCTCCGTCGCCGCCGCGACGGCCCTGGGCGGCGCGATCCCCGGCGTCGTGCTCGTCGCGGTGGGCGCGCTGGCCGCGACCGCGATCGACATGTCCGACCCGCAGGCGGGCCTGATCTCGCTGATCCCGTCGTGGTTCGTGCCGATCTTCCTCGTCGCCGTGATCGTGAGCACCGTCTGCAACAACGCGCTCACCTCGTACAGCGCCGGCCTGGCCCTGCAATCCGTGGGGCTGCGCCTGAGCCGGGCGCGGGCGGTCGCGCTGACCGGCCTCCTCGGCGCACTGCTGACCCTGTACGCGCTGTTCGTGTCCGACTTCCTCGGCGCCATCAGTAGCGCCCTGTCGATGCTCGTCGTGCTGGTCGGCCCGATCATGGCGGTGTACGTCACCGACATCGTGCTGCGCCGCGGCCGCTACGACGGCGTGGCGCTCAGCGACGTCACGCCCGCCTCCCGGTTCTGGTTCACGGGCGGCGTGAACGTGGCCGGCGCCGTCTCGGTCCTCGCCGCGGCGGGCCTGGCCCTGCTGTGCGCGCACACCGTCGAATTCCGCGGGCCGATCGCCGTCGCCCTCGGCGGGATCGACCTCTCGCTCCCGGTCGGCGTCCTCGTCGCCGCGGGCCTGTACGCCCTGCTCACCCGAGTCCTCTACGGATTCCCCACCCCTGCAACGGAGTAGACCATGTCCACCACCCTCTACCGCGGCGGCCGGATCTTCACCGCCGACCCGGATCAGCCGTGGGCCGAGGCCCTCGTCGAGTCCGCGGGCGCCCTGACCTTCGTCGGCGCCGACGCCGCCGCCAACGAGCACTCCCGCGGCGTCGCCGACCTCCGGATCGTCGAGCTCGACGGTGCCGTCGTCCTGCCCGGCTTCGTCGACGCGCACACGCACCTCGTCCACCTCGGTGCCTCGCTGGGACACCTCGACCTGCTCGGCGCGCGCGACGCGGCGGACCTGCAGGACCGGCTGCGCGCCTACGCCGCGCAGCACCCCGACGCGCCGCGCCTGATCGGCGGGCAATGGCTGTTCGAGCCGCTCGCCGGGCGCGCCCCCGACCGGCACCTGCTCGACGAGGCGGTCGCCGACCGTCCCGTCTACCTGCACTCGAACGACATGCACTCGATCTGGGTGAACACCGCGGCTCTGGCGGAGCTCGGGATCGACGACGCCACCCCGGATCCCGTCGGCGGCACCATCGGTCGCGACGCGGCCGGCGCGGCGACGGGCATGCTCTACGAGACCGCGGCGCTGGGCCTGGCGGAGGACTTCCTCGCGAGCCTGGTCACCGACGCCGATCGGGACCGCGCCCTCGACGCCGCGGTGGCCGCCTACCTGGAGGCGGGCGTGACGGGCGCCGTCGACATGGGGATGCGCGGCGACGACCTCGCCGCCCTCGAGCGCGCCGCGGCCGACGGCCGGCTGGGGATCCGGGTCGCCGCGCACTGGCTCATCGCGCCGACGGGCGACCCCGCGGCGGACTTGGCACAGGTCGGCGAGGCCCGCGCGCACGCCGAGCGGCTGGCGGGCGGGCCGATCCGGATCGCGGGCGTCAAGATCATGGTCGACGGGGTCATCGACAGCTGCACCGCTGCGATGCGGGCGCCCTTCGCCGACGGCAGCCGGCCCGGCCCCATCTGGCCGCTGGACGCCCTGGAGCCGGTGGTCCGGGCCGCCGACGCCGCGGGCCTGCAGGTGGCGATGCACGCCATCGGCGACGAGGCCTCCGACATCGCGCTCACCGCGCTCGAGCGGGCGATCGAGGCCAACGGCCCGCTCGATCGGCGGCAC
The DNA here is from genome assembly GCF_049844855.1 of Tsukamurella sp. DT100. Classification (NCBI taxonomy): domain Bacteria; kingdom Bacillati; phylum Actinomycetota; class Actinomycetes; order Mycobacteriales; family Tsukamurellaceae; genus Tsukamurella; species Tsukamurella sp. DT100. Next base: position 375,680 of record NZ_JBNCLV010000003.1, on the reverse strand, counting down.
CGGCTCGAGCACCTGGAGACGGTGGCGGAGGAGAACGTCCCGCGGCTCGCCCGGCTGGGCGCGGTCGCGTCGATGCAGCCCGTGCACGCCGATCCGGCGATCCAGGCGACCTGGCGCGCCAACCTGGGCGATCACCGGGTGGAGCGGGGCTACCCGTGGCCCGAGTTCACCGCCGCGGGCGCCGTGCTGGCCTTCGGCTCCGACGCCCCCACGGCGCCGCACCCGCCCCTACCGAACATGTTCGTCGCGTCCACCCGGCGGTCGGCGATCGACCCGGCGCTGCCGGCGAACCTCCCTGAGCTGGCGCTGCCGCTCGCGGAAGCCCTCGGGCACGGCACCCGCGACGCGGCGTACTCGTGCCGATGGGAGGACGTCGCCGGGACGCTCCGGGCCGGCCTGGCCGCGGACTTCGTCGTGCTCGACGCCGATCCGTTCGTCGCGGGCGAGGCCGCCCTGCTCACGGCGAAGGTCGCGCGGACCGTCGTGGGCGGCCGGACGGTGGCCGGGCGCTGAGCCCCGGCGGGCCGTCTACTTCGCGGTGCGGACCTTGTTCGTCGCCGCGGTGAGCGCCTGCGTGAAGCCCGCGCGGTCGGCGCGGCCGGTGTCGCTCACCGTGGTCGAGACCAGGAGCACGGCGTAGCCGCGGACCTGCTCGCCGCCGATGAGCTGCTCCTGCACGAAGCGGGTGTCCTTGCCGTCGACGGTGACGGTGCCCGTGGCCCGGGTGAACACGGCACGCGCGCCCTTCGGAGCGCCCGGCAGCGCGACGGGCGCGGAAGTGGCGTTCATGACGACTCGGTCGGCCGATCCGGGCTTCGGGTTCATCTCGATGCGGATGTTCTCGCAGCCGGCGGGGATGCGGAGCGCGTTGTCCAGCGAGCCGGCGGAGGAGAGCGTCTCCGACAGAGCGGTCCGCTTCGCCTCGTTGACCGCCACGACGATCGGCATGCCCGCGGCACGGCCGAGGGCCGCCCGGTCGATCGTCGGCGCACAGTGCGCCGGGGTCACGCGGGCGCCGGAGATGCCGGTGCCGACGGAGTCGGTGATCTCGGACAGCTCCTTCGGGCTCACCTTCTGCACCTGGTAGCCGGCGGGGAACTCGCCCTGGGTCAGCAGGAGCTGCGCCGCGGGCGTGGTCGGCTTCGCGGGCGCGGCGGACGCGATGCCCGACGGGGCCAGAGCCGCGGGGGCGGCGAGGGCGAGGGCCGTGACGGCCAGGGCGGAACGACGGACGGCGCGCATGAAGATCCCCTATCGGTTCGACGTCAACGATGTCGAGGATAGTTCATCCCCCATCCGCGCCGGTGAAGACCCGACACCGCGGGCGGGCCCGATGACTCCATTCGCCCCCGCGCTCCGCGCCGCTTCTGCAAAGCTGCGAGCCATGGGTGCCGATGTCGATGCCAGGGTGTTCACACGCGAGGACCGCATGCGGTTCCGCCGTCAGGTCCAGCGCGGAACGGACGCCATCGCGCGCATGCTGGCCGAGGGCCTGTTCACGGACGACGGTGCGCCGCCGGAGCCGCTGCTCGGCATGGAGGTCGAGCTCAACCTCGTCGACGACGAGATGGAGCCGGCCATGGCGAACGCCGAGGCGCTGGACGCCATCGCCGACCCGGACTTCCAGACCGAGCTCGGTCAGTTCAACATCGAGATCAATGTCGCGCCAAGGCCGTTCGTCGACCAGAGCACCGAGAACCTCGAGGACTCGCTGCGGGACTCGCTGAACCGGGCCGACGAGCGGGCCCGGGCGGCGGGCTCCAACCTGGTCATGATCGGCATGCTCCCGACCCTCGAGGAGGAGCACTTCGGCAAGCAGTGGTTCTCCGCGAACCCGCGGTACGACCTGCTCAACGAACAGGTCTTCGCCGCCCGCGGCGAGGACATCGAGATCGACATCGAGGGCGCCCCGCTGCCCGGCGCGGTGGTCGGCGAGCGGCTCGACATCACCTCGGACACCATCCTGCCCGAGGCGGCGTGCACGTCGCTGCAGCTGCACCTGCGGGTGGCGCCCGAGGACTTCGCGGCGCACTGGAACGCCGCGCAGGCCATCGCGGGCGTGCAGGTGGCGATCGCCGCGAACTCCCCCTTCCTCGCGGGGAAGGCGCTGTGGCACGAGACCCGCATCCCGCTGTTCGAGCAGGCCACCGACACCCGGCCCATCGAGCTGCGCAATCAGGGTGTGCGGCCGCGGGTCTGGTTCGGCGAGCGGTGGATCACGTCCACCTTCGACCTGTTCGAGGAGAACACCCGCTACTTCCCCGCGCTGTTGCCGGTGTGCAGCGACGTGGACCCGCTCGAGGTGGTCTCCCGCGGCGAGTCGCCGGAGCTGCCCGAGCTGCGGATGCACAACGGCACCGTCTACCGCTGGAACCGCCCCGTCTACGACGTGGTCGACGGGCACGCCCACCTGCGGGTGGAGAACCGGGTGCTCCCCGCGGGCCCGACGGTGGTGGACACCATGGCGAACGCCGCCTTCTACTACGGCGTGGTCCGCGCGCTGGTGGAGGCCGACCGCCCCATCTGGACCCAGATGAGCTTCGACGCCGCCACCGAGAACCTGCACTCCGGCGCCCGCGACGCCTTCGACGCCGGGCTCTACTGGCCCAACGTCGGCTGGATCCGGCCCGATGAGCTGGTGCTGCGCCGCCTGCTGCCGCTCATGGACGCCGGCCTCAAGTCCTACGGCGTCGGTTCGAAGTCGCGCGAGCGGTACATGCAGGTGCTCGAGGGCCGCTGCATCCAGCGCCAGACCGGCTCGTCGTGGCAGCGGCAGGCCGTCGCGAACCGCGAGGCCGCGGGCGAGTCCCGCGAGCGGGCGCTGCGCGGCATGCTCGCCGACTACGTGCAGCTCATGCACGAGGGGAACCCGGTGCACACCTGGGAGGTGTGACCCGTGTACCTCGCTCCGGCACCTCCGAGCGCCTCGTGGACGCATCGGGAGGCCCGCGCGGGGTTCGAGATCGTCTTCTTCCGAACCGCTTCCGCCGGCACACTGCTCACCGGCCGCACCACCGCCGACGAGGCCGGGACGCTCTGGTCGGTCGGCTACACGATCGAGGTCGACGAGGCGTGGGCGACGCGCACGGTCCGCGCCACGGGACTGATCGACGGGACCGACCGCACGACGGAACTGCGACGCGGCCCGGACGGCCGGTGGACCGTCGACGGCCGCCACCGGCCCGAGCTCGACGGCTGCGTCGACGTGGACTTCGAGTCCTCTGCCGTCACGAACACGCTGCCCGTCCACCGGATCGACTTCGAGCCCGGGACGGCGGTCGAGGTCCCCGCGGCGTTCGTCCGCGCCGACCTCACCGTGCACCGGCTCGAGCAGAGTTACACCCTGATCGACACCACCGACGGGCCCCGCTTCGACTACGCGTCATCGACGTTCGACTTCGCGTGCGAGCTGCGCTACGACACCGCGGGACTCGTCCTCGACTATCCGGGGATCGCCGTCCGGTACTCCTGAGCGGCGCGGCCGCGCTCACGCTCAGCGGCGCAGCACGAAGAAGAACGGCGGCACGTCGCGCAGGTCCATGATGCCCAGCAGGGTCGCGTCGTCGACGCGGCGGAAGTGGTCGTTGATGGGCAGCGCGTCGTAGCTCATCGTCGCGGTGACGACGCCGCGGTGCTCCATCATCCGCAGCCGCGCACGGGGTTTCGACGTGCGCACGAGCCGCAGTCCGCGGCGGGCCAGGGGCGCCGTCGCGGTGAGCAGCGCCCGCGGCAGCCGCATCGACGCGCCCAGCGGCATCGCGGCGGGGTTCACCGGGTAGGGGCCGCGCGGACCGTCGAAGACGAGCGGCTGGACGTCGTTCGCGGAGGCGAAACGCTTGCCGTGCCAGCCGTACAGCTCGAGCAGCCCGTCCATGGGGTGGCCGGTGTCGAGGCCCTCACCCCGCCAGTCGCCGAGGATGTCCGCCACCTGCACCGCGGGCAGCGCGTCGTAGAGCGCGAAGGCCTCGGTCGCGGTGCCCGCGGCCTGCAGGCGGGCCAGTTCCGCCGCCGGTGCTCCGGGTGTCGTGGTCATCGGTCCTCCTCGTCGGCGCCGTCGACCCGACGGTACGCGCTCAGCCGCCGAGCAGGTGCGAGAGTGCGTCGTCGACCGCGGGGTACCGGAAGGAGTGGCCGCGTTCCTCCAGCACGGCGGGCCGCACCCGCTGGGAGGCGAACGCCAGGTCGTCCGCGCCCTCGCGCCCCAGGAGGAGCGCCGGACCGAACGCCGGGACCGGGAGCAGGGTCGGCCGGTGCACGGCCCGGCCGAGGGCGCGGGTGTACGCGGCATTGCGAACGACGCCGGGCGCGACGGCGTTGACGGGCCCCGACAGGCCGGTGTCCCACAGCGCGCGGTGGTAGACGTCGACGAGGTCGTCGATGCCGACCCACGGCTGCCACTGGCGGCCGTCGCCGAGCCGGCCGCCGAGTCCCGCGCGGAACAGCGGCAGCAGCAGCTTGAGCGTGCCGCCCTGCGGCGCCTGGACGATCCCGGTGCGCACGGTGACCACGCGGGTCCCGTCGCCGGCCCCGTCGTGCGCGGCGGCCTCCCAGCGGCGCACCACATCGGCGAGGAAGTCGGGCTCCGCGGGCGCCGCCGACTCCTCGGTGAGGATCTCGTCGCCGCGGTCGCGCCCATACCAGCCGACGGCGGACGCACTGACGAAGACGGGCACGCCGGCCCGAGCTGCGGCGCGGGCCAGGAGCCGGGTCGGCTCGATCCGGCTCGCCGCGATCCATTCCTTGTGCGCCGGCGTGAACCGTCCGGCGATGCTCGCGCCCGCGAGGTGCACGACGGCGTCCACCCCGTCCAGGGCGGCGGGGTCCGGCGCGGCGGGATCCCAGCGGCGTTCGTCGTCGGACCGCGGCTCGCCGCGGACCAGCCGCAGCACCCGGTGCCCGCCGGTGCTGAGGAACGCCGCGAGGTCGGTGCCCACGAGGCCGGACGCGCCCGTCACGGCGATCGTGGACGGCCTAAGGCCCGCGTCGGCCGCCCGACGGTGCGCGGCGAGGTCCCCGGCGAGGCGCCGGTAGCGGAAGGCGATGACCTCGGACAGCAGGCGTTCGGGGACCGGGGTGTGCACCTCATCGGTCACCCGGGTGCGGGTCGCGTCGACGGGCTCGAAGCCGTGGACGTGCCGCCACGGGAACAGGCCCGCGGGCAGGGACCGGGCGCCGCCCGCGGAGACCTCGTCGACGAAGCGCCGCCCGGCCACGTACTCCGACGGGTCGTGCACCGCGCGCCACTGCAGGCCGCCGGGGAGGTCGATCACCGTCACCCCGTCGGCGAGCGACGTCGCCTGCGACCGGAGCCGCATCGGCAGCCAGGGCGCCTGGAGGCGGGCGAACGCCCCGGGGCGGGAGAACCAGTCGAAGACCTCGTCGACGGGGGCGTCGACGACTGCGGATCCGTGAATTCCCATGGCTCCACGCTAACCGCGCCGCACCGGGCGCACACGGTGAAAAATCTCTCCGCGCCCGTTCCCATCCGGCGGCGCCGCGGCTCCGAATGACGGGCATGAACGATGCGAACAAGCGCTTCGCGGTGATCGGCAGCGGGGTCGGTGGACTCGTCGCGGCGCACGAGCTGAGCCGGTCGGCCCGGGTCACGCTCTACGAGCGGGACATCCGTCTGGGTGGGCACGCCCACACCCATGCGGTCGACCTCGGGTTCGCCGATCCGGTGCAGGTGGACTCCGGGTTCCTCGTGCACAACGACCGCACCTACCCCGTGCTGTGCGGCCTGTTCGAGGAGCTCGGCATCGCCACGCGGGACGCCGAGATGAGCATGTCGATCCGCGACGACGCGCGCGGCGTCGAGTTCGCGGGCGGCAAGGGGATCCGCGGCCTCCTGCCCACGCCGCGCCACCTGATCGACGCCGACCACCTGCGGCTGCTCGCGGAGGTGCCGCGGTTCCACCGCCGCGCGCGCGACCACCTCCACGGCGACGCGGCGGACCTGCCGCTCGGCGCGTTCGTCCTGCGCGAGGACTTCAGCGAGCGCCTCGTGGAGGGCTTCCTCCGCCCGCTGGTGGCGGCCGTGTGGTCGTGCCCGCCCGACGACGTCGACGCCTACCCTGCCCGCCACCTGTTCCGGTTCCTCGACAACCACGGCATGCTCACCGTCGGGCGGTCGCTGCAGTGGCGCACCGTCGTCGGTGGGTCCGCCCGGTACGTCGAGAAGGTCGCTGCGGGCGTCGCCGACGTGCGGACCGGCACCGGGGTCCGCAGTCTGGCACGCACGGACCGGGGCGTGCGGATCGTCGACGACGCCGGGACCGCGGAGGAGTTCGACGGTGCCGTGGTCGCGGTCCACCCGCACCAGGCACTGGCGCTCCTCGACCCGCCGACCGCCCTCGAGCGCGAGCTGCTGGGCGCGATCCGGTACACCCCGAATCCCGCTCTGCTGCACACGGACACCTCGCTGCTGCCGCGAACCCAGAACGCCCGCGGTTCGTGGAACTACCTCGCCACCGGCGACGGACGGCCGGTCTCGGTGACCTACGACCTGACCCGCCTCATGGGCCTGCCCCGCGGCCGCGAGACCGCGCTGGTGACGCTCGGGGGCGAGGACCTCGTCGACCCCGCGCGGGTGCTCGCCGAGCTGCCGTACGAGCATCCGTCGTTCACCACCGAGTCGGTGGCGGCGGCCCGGCGCCTGGACGAGATCTCCGGCCCGGGGCTCGCTTTCGCGGGGGCCTACCACGGCTGGGGCTTCCACGAGGACGGCGCGGCGTCGGGCCTGCGCGCCGCCCGCCGCGTGGCCGGGGTCGCGCCGTGACCCGCCCGCCCGCGATGTACGACACCGAGATCGGCCACCTGCGGCGCTCCCCCGTCGAGCACGGCTTCCGGCACCGGAGCGCGAGCTGGTTCATCGACGTCGACGCTCCGCCGACCGTGCCGCGGTGGCTGCGCCCGCTGGTCTCCTTCCGGGCCGCCGACCACCTGTCCCCCGTCGCCGACGGGGCCGACACCCTCCGCCGCCGGGTCGAGGAGACACTGCGCGCCAACGGCGCCGACGTTCCCGGCGGCCCGATCACCGCCCTCCTCAACGCGCGCTGCCTGGGCTACGTCTTCGACCCGCTGACGGTCTTCTGGTGCCACGACGCCGCCGGGGAGGTCCGGGCGATCGTCGCCGAGGTGCACAACACCTACAGCGGGCGGCACGCCTACGTGCTGGGCCCCGGGGCGCGGGACGGCGCGTCGGTCGCCAAGGAGTTCTACGTCTCCCCGTTCCACCCGGTCGACGGCGTGTACCGCCTCCGGATGCCCGAACCCGACGGGGAACTGTCCATCGACGTGGTGCTCGAACGGCCCGGACGGGCCCCGTTCACCGCCCAGTGGCGGGGAACCCGCCGAGCCGCGACGCCGGGACGGATCCTGTTGTCGCAGCTGCGCGCCCCACTCGTGCCACTGCTCGTCGCCGTCCGGATCCGCCGGCACGGCATCCGGTTGTGGGCCTCCGGCCTGCCGCTCGTCCCCCGCCCCGACACCACCGACCAGAAAGCGCATCCGTGACCGTCGAACTCGCACCCCGCAGCTCCCACGCCGGCCACCGCGGTGTCCCCGTCCCCACCGGGCTCCGCGCCCGTGTCCTCGGCCGCGCGGCCCGCACCCTGCTCGCGCGCGCCGCCGAGCGGAGCGGCGTCGCCCTCACGACCGCCGGCGATCCCGCGCCCGGGGGCCCGGCGATCGTCCTCCGCTCCCCCGACGCCGTGCACCGCAGGATCGGGACCTCCCGGCTCATCGGCTTCGGCGAGGCCTATGTGGCCGGCGAGTGGGACTCCCCGGACCTGGTCGCGGCGCTCACGGCCCTGGCGGAGCGGATGCCCGAGCTGGTGCCGCGGTGGCTGCAGTCGCTGCGCCGCCTCGCGGCCACCGCTCGGCCCCGCACGGAGATCGGCACGCCCGAGCATGTGCGGGACAACGTCTCCCACCACTACGACCTCTCCAACGAGTTGTTCGCGACGTTCCTCGACGAGACCCTCACCTACTCGAGCGCGCTGTTCTCCGCGGTGGAGATCCCCGACGGCGACCCCGGCACGACCCGCGCCGGGGACGCGGGCGAACCCCGTTGGGCGGCACTGACGGAGGCGCAGCACGCCAAGATCGACCGCCTCCTCGACGCCGCGGGCGTCGGCCCCGGCACGCGCCTGCTGGAGATCGGGACCGGCTGGGGCGAGCTCTGCCTGCGCGCGGCGGCGCGGGGCGCGACGGTCCGCTCGGTGACGCTGTCGACGGAGCAGCGCTCCCTCGCGCTGGAGCGGATCGCCGCGGCCGGACTGTCCGACCGGGTGCGCGTGGACCTGCTCGACTACCGCCGCGTCGACGGGAAGTACGACGCGGTCGTCTCCGTGGAGATGATCGAGGCCGTCGGCGCCGCGCACTGGGACGAGTACTTCGCGACGCTGGCCCGGCTCGTGGAACCGCACGGCCGGATCGCGTTGCAGGCGATCACGATGCCGCACGACCGGATGCTCGCCACGCTGCGCACGTACACGTGGATCCAGAAGTACGTCTTCCCGGGCGGGATGCTGCCCTCCACCGAGGCCGTCGCGGCCGCCGCCGGAACCGCCGGCCTCGCCGTCCGCGCTCGGCACCGCTTCGGCCCGCACTATGCGCAGACGCTGCGCCTGTGGCGCGAGCGCTTCCTCGCGGATCCCGACGGCCTGCCGCCACCGGCGGACGCACCCGAGTTCCGGCGGCTGTGGGAGTTCTACCTCGCCTACAGCGAGGCCGGCTTCCGGTCGGGCTACCTCGACGTGCAGCAGATCGTGCTCGCACCGGAGGCGGCGCGATGAGCGACTTCCTCCTGGTCACCGCCGCCTCGCTCGCGGCCCTCGCCGCGGTCCAGGCGATCACCTTCCTCGTGGGTCACCGCATCGGCCGGTACAACGTGGTGGACGTCGCCTGGGGCGCGGGCATCGTGGCCGTCGCGTGGATCGCGGCCGCGCTGGGCGACGGCGACGCGACGCGCGCCCTCCTCCTCGCCGCGCTCATCACGGTCTGGGGCGTGCGCCTGTCCTGGCACATGTGGGTGAAATCCGCGGGCAAGGGCGAGGACCCGCGCTACACCGACATGCTGAATCGAGCGGGTGGCGGCACCGCGACCGTGATCCGCAAGGTCTTCGTCGTGCAGGGCGCCGCCCAGTGGTTCGTCTCGCTCCCCGTCCAGGTCTCGACCACCGCCGGGCCCACCACCGGCCCGTGGACCGTCGTCCTGGCGGCGGGGCTCCTCCTCGCCCTGACGGGGATCGGCTTCGAGGCCGTCGGCGACCACCAGTTGCGCGCCTTCAAGGCCGATCCGGCGCACCGCGGGCTGATCATGGACCGCGGCCTGTGGGCCTGGACCCGGCACCCCAACTACTTCGGCGACGCCTGCACCTGGTGGGGGATCTGGCTCATCGCGGCCAGCGCGTGGCCGGGTGTGCTGACCGTTCTCTCCCCCGTCCTCATGACCTACTTCCTGGTGTACGCCACGGGCGCCCGGCTCCTGGAGCGCTTCATGAGCGAGCGCCCCGGCTGGGCCGCGTACGCCGACCGCACGTCCTTCTTCGTCCCCCGACCTCCCCGAGGAGAGAACCGATGATCCGCACCGCCCGCTCCGCCGCCCTCGCCTGCACCGCCGCCCTCGCCGTCGCGACAGCCGTCGCGGGTCCGGCCGCCGCGGCGCCCCTCGGCCCCGTCGCGAAGGTCGACGTGGCCCGCTACGCCGGCACCTGGCACCAGCTGGCCACGATCCCCGCGCCGTTCAGCGCGCAGTGCGCGCGCGACACCACGGCGACCTACCGGATCATCGACGCGACGAACGTCTCGGTCCACAACACGTGCACCACGTGGACCGGGTCGACCTCCTCGATCCGGGGCAACGCCCGCGTCACCGATCCCCGCACCACGGCGCAGCTCCACGTCTCCTTCCCCGGCGTACCGACCCAGGAGGCCCTCGACGGCCCGCCCAACTACGTGGTCGCGGCTTTGGCGCCCGACTACTCCTGGGCGTTCGTCGGCGATCCGGCGCGCCGCAGCGCCTTCGTCCTGTCGCGGACGGCGGCCGTGCCGCCCGCCCGGTGGGCGCAGGTGCGCGCCACCGCGGAGCGGCTCGGCTACAACGCGTGCACGATCCTCAGCACGCCGACCACCGGGGGACTCGAGCGGATAGCGCCGCTGTGTGCGCTCCCCTGACGGTGTCGCGCCCCGCGGTCGGGGGCGGAATCCGGTCCGGTGTGCCGGGAACCGGTAACGTACCGCGGGACGAAGGAGGCACCCGGATGACCCGTGCGCGAACCGAGGCCGACGACCTGCTCGAACGCACCGCCGCCGGCGACGTCGGGGCCTTCCGCGAACTGTACGAGCGTACCGGTCGCCTCGTCTTCGGCACGGCGCTGCGGGTGATCGGCGACCGCGGCTACGGCGAGGAGGTCGCGCAGGAGGTCTACCTCGAGGCGTGGCGCAAGGCCGCCGATTTCGACGCCGCCCGCGGATCCGCCGAGTCCTGGCTCGTGACGATCGCGCACCGTCGGTCCGTCGACCGGGTCCGCGCCGAACGCTCCCGCGGGGAGCGCGAGAACAGCTTCGCCCATGCGAGTTACCAGCGCCCGCACGACGTGGTGGCCGAGACCAGCGAGCAGCGGGAGGACTCCGGTGCGGTGGTCGACTGCCTCGACACGCTCAGCGAACCGCAGCGCGACGCCCTGACCATGGCCTACTACGGCGGCCACACCTACCGCGAGGTCTCGGAGCGGCTGGACGCCCCGCTCGCCACGGTGAAGAGCCGCATCCGCGACGGCATCGCGCGCCTGCGCCGCTGCCTCGAGCCCCTCGGAGTGCTGTCATGAGCGACGTGCCGGCAGGGACCGGGAGCGGGGACGCGCTCCTCGACGATGCGGAGGTCTACGCCCTGCACGCCCTCGACGCCGACGAGCGGTCGGGCGTCGAGGCGGCGCGCGAGGCCGCGGCCGCCGACGTGCGCGAGGAGTTCGACGCCCGGGTCGATGCGGTGCGCGAGACGATGGCGGCGCAGGCCGCCCAGTACGGGGTCGAGCCGCCCGCGGAGGTCTTCGAGCGCGTCCTGGCCCAGGTGGTCGACGATCCCGGGGTCACGCCGATCCGCCGGAACCGCCGGCCGTCGCGCACGGCGCTGCGCGCGGTCGCCGCGGCGGCCGTCGTGGTGGTCGCCGTCGCGGCCGGCGTCGTCCTCGGCCGCTCCGTCCTCGCCGGACAGGACGGGCGGGCACCGTCGGAGACCGAGATCGTGCTCACGGCGCCCGACGCCCGGACCACGCAGGCGCGGGTCGGCGACGCGACCATCTCGTTCATCTACTCCCGCGAGCGCAACGCCGGCGTGGTGCTGATGAACGACGTCCCGCCGCCGCAGGACGGCACCGTCTACCAGATGTGGCTGATGGACCCGGGCGGCGGCGCCCGCTCCCGCGGCACGATGACGCAGGCCGACGTGCGCCCCACGACGACGGCGGCGGTCACGTCGATCGACGGCGCGGTGACGTTCGGCATCTCGATCGAGCGCCCGGGCGGCGCGGCCACTCCGTCGGACCGGATCGTGACGACCCTGCCGATCGCGCCGCGCTGATCGGCGCCGGCCGGCGGGGCCCGATCCCCCGGAGACCTAGGACCTCCAGGGATCGGTACGTCGCCACGGCGTCGGAAGGTGCAGGGACACACCGTCCTCGGCCGCCAGCCGACTGAGCGCCGCCATCGATACGTCGAGGTCGTCGCCCGCGTAGGGCAGGGCGCGCAGCCCGCGGTCCAGCGGCCGGAAGAAGTCGTCCCAGTGCGTCAGGACCACCCGCCGGGCGCCGACGGTCCGGACCGTCTCGGTCCAGTACTGCTCGATGTAGGCGCCGGACTGCAGGCCCAGCTGGCCGATGCCCAGGTACACGACCTCCGCGCTGCGCCCCGTCAGCGCCCCGGGCACGAAGCCCGCGCTCCCGACGACGAGGGCCGTGCGCTCCGACGCGCGGTGGCGCACCAGCATCGACCACGCCTCCCCGCAGCGGTAGGCCGACGCGCGCACCGGCGGGACGACCGGGCGGGTGATCTGCCCCGGGTACCGGTCGGGCGGGCAGTGCCGGCCCTCGATCAACGTGAGGTCGAAGCCGCCGAAGCCGCGCGGCGCGGTGTCGCGCACCACCCGCACCTGTGCGGCGGGCAGCGCGTGACCCAGGTGCACGACGGATGCGCCACCGACCAGGACCGCCCCGGTCCGCTCCGCGATCACGGCGGAATCCATCGCGTGGTCGAAGTGCGTGTGCACCGGCACCACCGCGTCGAGGCGCTCGACGCCCAGCCTCCCCAGCCCCGCGTCGATCCGCGGAACGGACGGCTCCAGGCGGCGCACCCCCACCGACACGAGCGACGGCCGCGAGAAGAAGCCGTCCGTCATGATGGCCGACGCGCCGTCGCTGATCAGCAGGGTGGTCACGCCGGCCCACGTCACGGTGACGGGCGCCGCCGGCGACGCCGTGGAGTCGTCGACCAGGGCCGCGTAGTCCGACAACCTCGGACGGCCGGGCTTGATCCTCATCGGCCCATGATGGCACTGCCGCCCGTCACACGATCCGGCCCACGCCGACGTAGCCGTAGTCGCAGCGCAGCTGCGCCTCGGTGAGGGGGTACTCGGGACGCCACCGGCCGTAGCGCACCAGTCCCGGCTCGAGGATCTCCGTGCCCTCGAGCCAGGAGAGGATCTCCGCGCGCGGACGGACGTTCAGCGGCGTACTGGTGTGCTCGTAGCGCCGCCGCACCCACCGCAGCTCGGCCGCGATCTCCGGGTGGGCGGAATCGTCGGAGACGTGCGACAGGGCGATCATGCTGCCCGGGACGGCGGGCTCCCGGTACCGGCGGAGCAGCCCGGCCGGGTCGTCCCCGTCGCCGACGAAGACGAAGGTGCCGACGGCGAGCAGACCGATGGGCCTGGCGAAGTCGATGAGCCCGCGGGTCACGGGGTGGTTCAGAACGGCGTCGGGGTCGCGGATGTCGACCTTGAGCACCCCCGCGTGCGGATCGTCGCCGACGAGTTGGCGCCCGAGCTCGAAGGCGATCGGCTCGCGGTGGACGAAGACGGTCCGCGCCTCGGGGTTGACCAGCCGCGCCAGCTCGTGGACGGTGCCGCCGGCCGTGATGCCCGAGCCGAGGTCGAGGAACTGGTCTATGCCCGCGTTCGCCATCGTCTGCACCGCGCGGCGGGCGAAGGTCCGGGTGAGCCGAGCGCCGAGCGCCCAGTGCGGGGCCTCCCGGGCGATCTCCTCGCCGGCATCCCGGTCGACCGGGAGGTAGCTGGTGCCGCCCAGGAAGTAGTCGTAGAGCCGCGATCCGTTGGGGCGGTCCATGTCCAGCGGGATCGTCGACGGTGCGTCTGGCGGTTCGAGATTCGTCATTGCAACGTCGAATCTAACCGAACTCGGCGCCCCGCGTAGAGTGCTCGGACAGAACCGGGATCGAGGAGGGGCAGTGGGGGAATCCTCGTCACCGCTGGGCTTCCTCGCGCGCGGTGAGTCCGTCGTCGCGCTGCTGGTGGACGAGTTCCTCATGTCGATCGCGGACGACGTCTACCTCCCGCTGCCCGCCGCCGTCGTGCGGGCGGAGCTGCTCACCGCGTTCCAGTCGGTGATCGCCGCGCTCGGCGCCGACGACTTCGACCCGGCGGTGGGTCGCGACGTGGGCCGCCTCCTCGTCGCCCTGCAGATCACGGTGCCCGCGGGCGCCGCCGCCGGCGGACGGGCGATCGCGACCCTGCCCGACGCGCTGGTCCGGGAGCCGACCGCGGAGGTGCGGCGCCGGACCGCCCTCATCCTCGCGGAGTACACCGCCGGCTACGCCGAGGCCCTGACGCGCCGCATCATCGACGGGCAGGCCGTGGTGCACCGGGCGGCGCAGCTGGCCCGACGGTCCGCCGAGGAGGGCGAGCGGCAGGCGCAGGCCCGGCTGCGGGTGATGTTCGAGCACGCCCGCTCCCCCGTCTTCGTCGCCGACGAGCGGGGCCGGCTCCTCGAGGCGAGCTCCGCGATGACCCGCATGATGGAGTCCAATCCGAAGCTCCTCGGGGCGTCGGGCGACGACGTGCGGCCGCTCCTCGCCGACGACCCGGCCGACGTCGAGCGGGTCCTGCGGGAGCTGGCGGACGCGAACGACGAGGGGGTCACCCGCTTCCTCGAGCACCGGCGGCTGCGCTTCCTGGGCGACACCAGCGTCGGGCGCTGGGCCCTGAGCCGCGTTCCGGCGCAGGGCGACCGGCCGGCCCTACTCGTGGGCGTGGGGCACGACGTGACGGAGCTGCGGGCGACCCACGCGGAGCTCAGCCATCTCGCCCATCACGATGCGCTGACGGGGCTACCGAACCGGCGCAGGCTGCGCGAGGACCTCTCCGACGCGCCCGCCGGCAGGGTCGGCTTCTGCCTCATCGACCTCGACGGCTTCAAGGCGATCAACGACCGATTGGGGCACGCGGTGGGCGATCGGCTCCTCGTCGCGACGGCCACGCGGATCCGGACCGCGCTCGCCGGCGTCGGCACCCTGTACCGCGTCGGCGGCGACGAGTTCGCGGTGCTCGTCTCCCCGCCCTTCCGGCCCGACGACGCCGCGCAGCTGGTGCACCGCGCGCTGGCCACGCCCATCGAGTTGCCCGCGGCGGGCGGCGCCGAGGCGCACGCGGTACGGATCGGCGCGAGCATCGGCACCACCACGACCGCGGAGGCCGGCTCCTCGGTGGAGTCGCTGATCGTCGGTGCGGACGCGGGTCTCTACCGCTCCAAGGACGCCCGGCGGGCCTGAGCTCGCGCGTGCACGGTGCCGGCGATCCACAGCAGCGCGACGACCAGTGAGGTCGAGAGCACCTGGTACCGCACGTCGTCGTTGGCGATCGCGAGGACCACGATGCCCAGCAGCACCACGAGGACGGCCCACGAGAGGTACGGGTAGCCCCACATCCTCAGTGGCAGCCGCGTCCCGTCGCGCTCGGCGCGGCGGCGCAGCACGATCTGCGAGGCGATGGTGGCGAGCCAGGTGACGATGAGCGTCGACCCGACGACGGCGAGCAGCCGGTCCAGCACCTCGGAGCCCCAGATGTACGTCGCGGGCACGGCGAGGAAGCCGATGACCGAGCTCGCGAGCACCGCGAGGACGGGCACGCCCGACGGGTTCGCGCGCCCGAAGCCGGCGGGCGCCATCCTCCGCTCGGCGAGCGAGTAGAGCATCCGCGAGCTGCCGTACAGGTTCGCGTTGAGCGAGCTGAGCAGCGCCACCACGATGACCACGCCGAGCGTGGTGCCCACCGCGGGCAGCCCCGCGGCCTGGAGCACGGCGACGAAGGGCTCCTTCGCGACGGCCGGGTCGTCCCAGGGCAGCGCGAGCAGGATCACGGCGACGCTGCCGACGTAGAAGACCAGGATCCGCCAGACCGTGGCGCGGATGGCCCGCCCGACGGTGCGCTCCGGGTCCCGGGTCTCGGCCGCGGCGACGGCGACGATCTCGATCCCGCCGAAGGCGAAGGCCACCACCAGCAGGGCGGCGACGACGCCGCTGATGCCGTGCGGCGCGAAATCGGTGAGGTTGCCCAGCCCGGGCGAGGGCGCCGACGTCCAGCCGAGCAGGTAGCCGACGCCGATGACCAGGAAGAGCGCGACGAAGACGACCTTGATCAGCGAGAACCAGAACTCGAACTCGCCGAAGCCGCGGACCCCGGCCAGGTTCAGCGCGGTCAGCGCGACCATGAAGACCAGCGCCCACACCCACACCGGCGGCCCGCCGGGCAGCAGTCCGTTGAGGATGGCCGCCGCGGCGACGGCCTCCGCGGCCACCACCAGGCACAGCTGCACCCACCACAGCCAGCCCACGGCGAAGCCGGCGCCGGGCCCGAGGGCACGCCCGGCGTAGTAGGAGAAGGCGCCGGGGTTCGGGTCGGCGGCGACCATCTCGCCGAGCATCCGCATCACGGCGATGACGACGAGCCCCGCCACGGCGTAGGCGATGAGCACCGCCGGTCCGGCCAGCGCGATCCCCTTGCCAGCGCCGACGAAGAGCCCGGCGCCGATCGCGGAGCCGAGGCTCATCATGATCAGGTGCCGGGCGCGGAGCCCTGCGTGCAGCCCCTCCTCGGCGGGCGCGGCGGTGTTCTCGTCCGACGGTGCCGCCATCAGGCGAACAGCGCGGGCAGCGTGCCCTCGTGCGCGGCGCGCAGGTCGGCCAGCGTCACGCTGAACCGGCCCTGGACCTCGACGGAGTCGCTGCCCTGGTCGACCACGCCGATGCGGACGGCCGGGAGCTCGCGGGCCGCGCACATCGCGGCGAACCGGGTCTCCTCGGTGCGCGGGACGGCGACGAGGACGCGGCCCGTCGACTCCGAGAACAGCTGCACGAACGCGTCGGAGCCCTCGGGCAGCAGCAGGCGGCAGCCCGTCTCGCCGGCCAGCGCGGCCTCGGCGACGGCCTGCCACAGGCCGCCCTCGGACAGGTCGTGCGCGGCGGACACGAGGCCGTCGCGGGACGCGGCGGTGAGCACGTCGGCGAGCAGCTTCTCGCGGCCCAGGTCCACGCGCGGCGGCACGCCGCCGAGGTGATCGTGCTCGACCTGCGCCCAGATGGAGCCGTCGAACTCGTCGTGGGTGTCGCCCAGGAGGTAGAGGGTCTCGCCGGGCTCGGTGCCGAGGCCGGTCGGGATGCGGCGCCGCACGTCGTCGATCACGCCCAGCACGCCGATCACCGGGGTCGGGAGGATCGCGGTGCTGCCGGTCTGGTTGTAGAAGCTGACGTTGCCGCCGGTCACGGGGATGCCGAGCTCGACGCAGCCGTCGGCGATGCCGTGCACCGCCTGCTGGAACTGCCACATCACGCCCGGGTCCTCCGGCGAGCCGAAGTTCAGGCAGTCGGTGACGGCCTTCGGGGTGGCGCCGGTGACCGCGACGTTGCGGTAGGCCTCGGCGAGCGCGAGCCGGCCGCCCTCGTACGGGTCGAGGTAGGTGTAGCGGCCCGAGGCGTCGGTCGACAGTGCGATGCCGCGCTGGGTGCTCTCGTCGATCCGGATGACGCCGCCGTCGGCGTGCTCGGCGAGCACGGTGTTGCCGCGGACGTACCGGTCGTACTGCTCGGTGATGAACTTGCGCGAGCACAGCGCGGGCGAGGCCAGCAGCTTGAGCGCGGTGGCGCGCAGCTCGTCGTCGGAGGCGGGGCGGCGCAGGCCCGACGTGGTGTCGGCGATGAGCGCGTCCATGAACGCGGGCCGCTCGACGGGCCGGGTGTAGACGGGGCCGTCGTGGGCGATCGTGCGCGCGGGGGCGTCGACGACGGTCTCGCCGTGCCAGTCGATGACGAGGTGCTCGCCGTCGGTGACCTCGCCGATGACGGTGGCGAGCACGTCCCACTTGGCGCAGACGGCCATGAAGGCGTCGACGTTCTCCGGGGTCACCACGGCGCACATGCGCTCCTGCGACTCGGAGGAGAGGATCTCCGCGGCGCTCATGCCCTGGGCGCGGCAGGCCACCTGGTCGAGGTCGACGTACATGCCGCCGTCGCCGGCGGCCGCCAGCTCGGAGGTGGCGCAGGACAGGCCGGCGCCGCCGAGGTCCTGGATGCCGACCACCAGCTTCTCGCGGTACAGGTCCAGGCAGCACTCGATGAGCACCTTCTCCATGAACGGGTCGCCCACCTGCACCGACGGCAGCTTCTTGGGCTTCTCGTCGGCGTCGAAGCTCTCGGAGGCGAGCACGGAGACGCCGCCGATGCCGTCGAGGCCGGTGCGGGCGCCGAACAGGATGATCTTGTTGCCCTTGCCCGAGGCGAAGGCCAGGTGCAGGTCCTCGGTGCGCAGCACGCCGGCGCACAGCGCGTTCACCAGCGGGTTACCCGCGTAGGAGGCGTCGAAGACGGTCTCGCCGCCCACGTTCGGCAGGCCCAGGGAGTTGCCGTAGCCGCCGACGCCGCGCACGACGCCGTCGAGCACGCGCCGGGTGTCGGGGGCGTCGGCCGGGCCGAAGCGCAGCTGGTCCATCACGGCGATCGGGCGGGCGCCCATCGCCATGATGTCGCGGACGATGCCGCCCACGCCGGTGGCCGCGCCCTGGTAGGGCTCCACGTAGGACGGGTGGTTGTGCGACTCGACCTTGAAGGTCACCGCCCAGCCGTCGCCGATGTCCACGACGCCCGCGTTCTCGCCGATGCCCGCGAGCATCGTCGACCGCATCTCGTCGGTGGTGGTCTCGCCGAAGTACCGCAGGTGCACCTTGGAGCTCTTGTAGGAGCAGTGCTCGGACCACATCACCGAGTACATGGCGAGCTCGGCGTCGGTGGGTCGGCGGCCCAGGATCTCGCGGATCCGCTGGTACTCGTCGTCCTTGAGTCCGAGCTCGCGGTACGGCTGGTCGACATCGGGCGTGGAGGCGGCGTGGGAGACCGTGTCTACGTGCACCAGCCCAGTTTAGACGGGTGATTCACGGCCGGAGTTTCAGCCAGCGATCCAGCACCACCAGCGCCTGTTCCGCGGGCTCCCCGTCCTCGGGCCGCAGCACCAGCTCGGGCCGTTCCGGCGCCTCGTAGGGCGCGCTGATCCCGGTGAACTCGGGGATCTCGCCGGCCCTCGCCTTGGCGTACATGCCCTTGGGGTCGCGCTGTTCGCACAGCTCGACGGGGGTGTCCACGAACACCTCCACGAAGGGCAGGCCCGCCTCCTCGTGCTGCGCGCGGATCCGGTCCCGATCCTCGCGGTACGGGCTGATCAGGGAGGCGATCGCCACCGTCCCGGCGTCGGCGAGCAGCTGCGCGACGGCGCCCACGCGCCGCACGTTCTCGGCCCGGTCGGCGGCGGAGAAGCCGAGGTCGGCGTTGAGGCCGTGCCGCAGGTTGTCGCCGTCGAGCCGGTACGCGGGCACGCCGCGCGCCACCAGCAGGCGCTCGAGCTCGCACGCCACCGTCGACTTGCCCGACGCGGAGAGCCCCGTCAGCCAGACGGTGCCGCCCCGCGTCGCGCGGTCCTCGCGCCGCACGGCCGCGCCGTGCCAGACGACAGCGGTCGACTTGAGGGTGGGGCCGGTGATCATCCCCGCGGCGACGGTCTCGTTGGTCTGCGGATGCACCAGCACGAAGCTGCCGGTGGTCCGGTTGCGCCGGTACGGGTCGAAAAGGACGGGGCGGCGCGCGGTGAGCTGCACCCGGCCGATGTCGTTGAGCCCGAGCTCGGCGGCGTCCTGATCGCGGTGCAGGGTGCTGGTGTCCAGCCGGTAGTCCAGCGCCTCCACCCGCACGGGCTCGGCGGTGTGGGCGTGCAGCATCCGGTACTCGGCGCCGACGGTGAGCTTCGCGGTGTCGGAGAACCAGCAGAGCGTCGTGTCGAGGTCCGTGGCGGACTGCGGGCGGTTCGCGGGCCGGCACAGCACGTCGCCGCGGCCCACGTCCAGGTGGTCCGCGAGCCGGACGCACGCGGCCTCCCCCGTCTCCAGCCGGTCGGCCTTCGCGCCGCCGGGCCGGTAGAGCTCGGCCACCGTCGTGGTGAAGCCCGACGGGAGCGCGACCACCTCGTCGCCGACCGCGAACGCCCCGGAGGCGACGGTGCCGGCTACGCCCCGGAAGTCGCTGTCGCGGGGCCGGATCACGTACTGGACGGGCAGGCGCGCGTCGATGAGGTTGCGGTCGCTCACCACGTGCACGTTCTCCAGGTGGTAGAGCAGCGACGGGCCGTCGTACCAGGGGGTGTTCGCCGAGCGCTCGGTGATGTTGTCGCCGAGCAGCGCGGAGACCGGGATGGCCTCCACGTCGTGCACCTCGAGCTTGGCCGCGAACTCGGCGAACTCGGCGCGGATGGCGTCGAACCGGGCGCGATCGAAGTCGACCAGGTCCATCTTGTTGACGCACAGCACGATGTGCTCGACGCCGAGGAGCGAGGTGAGGAAGGTGTGCCGGCGGGACTGCCGGGTGAGGCCGTGCCGGGCGTCGACGAGGATCAGCGCGACGTCGGCCGTCGACGCCCCGGTGACCATGTTGCGGGTGTACTGCTCGTGCCCGGGGGTGTCGGCGAGGATGAACTTCCGCGTGGCGGTGGCGAAGTAGCGGTGGGCGACGTCGATCGTGATGCCCTGTTCCCGCTCGGCCCGCAGGCCGTCGGTGAGCAGCGCCAGGTCGACGCCCTCGTCTCCCCGGGCGGCGGTGGTGGCGGCGACCGCGCTGAGCTGGTCCTCCAGCACGGATTTGGATTCGAAGAGCAGCCGTCCGATGAGCGTCGACTTGCCGTCGTCCACGCTGCCGGCCGTCGCGATGCGCAGGATCTCCATCAGAAGTACCCCTCCTTCTTCCTGTCCTCCATGCCCGCCTCCGAGATCCGGTCGTCGGCGCGGGTCGCGCCGCGCTCGGTGATCCGAGTGGTGGCGACCTCGGCCACGACGGCCTCGGGGGTGGTGGCGTCCGATTCCACCGCGCCGGTGCAGGTCGCGTCGCCGACGGTGCGGAACCGCACGGTCCGGCGCTCGGGCGTCTCGCCGGGCAGGGGCGCGACGAGCGGCCCGGTGGACAGCAGCATCCCGTCGCGCTCGATCACCTCGCGCTCGTGCGCGTAGTACAGCGCCGGCAGGGCGATCGCCTCGGCGGCGATGTACTGCCAGATGTCGAGCTCGGTCCAGTTCGAGAGCGGGAACACGCGGATGTGCTCACCCTTCTGGTGCAGGCCGTTGAAGATGTTCCACAGCTCGGGGCGCTGCGCGCGGGGGTCCCACTGGCCGAAGCGGTCTCGGAAGCTGAAAATCCGCTCCTTGGCGCGGGCCTTGTCCTCGTCGCGGCGCGCCCCGCCGAAGGCGGCGTCGAAGCGGTGCTCGCCGAGGGTGCGCAGCAGCGTCGCGGTCTGCAGCCGGTTGCGGGTGGCGCCCGGGCCGGTGGGCTCGACGACGGCGCCGGAGTCGATGTCGTCCTGCACGCTGCCGACGACCAGCCGGAGGCCGCGCTCGGCGGCGAGTTCGTCGCGGAAGGCGAGGACCTCGTCGAAGTTGTGCCCGGTATCGATGTGCAGCACCGGGAACGGGATCGCCGCGGGCCAGAAGGCCTTGGCGGCGAGGTGCACCATGACCACCGAATCCTTGCCACCCGAGAACAGCAGCACGGGCCGCTCGAAGGTGGCCGCCACCTCACGGAAGACGTACACCGCCTCCGCCTCGAGGAGCCGCAGATGATCCGCGGCGACCGTCGTCTCCACCACTCCAACCTCCGGTTCATATTTGGACCATTGCGGTTCATTCTTGTTCCGAAGATTAGAACCTGTTCTCGCCGACTGTCAACACCTCAGCGCCGCGGCTTGCTGCCCCCGATCCGGACGGTGATCCGGTCGGCGGCGGCGACGAGCGCGGCCGCCCGCTCCGCGATCCCCCGTTCGTCGAGCTCGGCGCTCACATAGATGCTCGCGACCATCGCCTGCGCGCCGTCGCCGTCGAAGACCGGCGCCGAGATCACACTGACGTTCTGCGCCGCGCCACCGCCTTCCGACTCGCCCCGCAGGTGAACACGGTCGCCGATACCCGCGACCACCTCCCCGATCAGAGCCCGCAGCTCCGCGGGGATGTCGCCGGGTACGCCGGCCATGAGCCGGTACAGCTGCTGCCCCGCGGGGGTGAGCAGCTCGACGAGGTAGCCGTCGGCGCGGCAGGTCTCGATGACGCGGGCGAGCCGGTCGCCGTCGGCGCGGACGTGATCACGCGCGAGCCACCGCTCGAGCCGGCCGGTGCGGTCCCAGAGCACGTACATGAGCCCGATCGGCGGAGTGAACGGGTAGCTGTCGCCGACCTTGACCATCGCCGGGCGCCCCGGGTCGACGGCCACGTCGAGCACCGTCACCCGGTCGCCGACGACGCCCGACAGCGAGACCGGGTGCCCGAAGGCCTCCCACAGCCCGGCGAGCACGTCGCCGCCCGCGGGGTCGGCCCGCAACGAGGTGCGGGCGGCCCGCCCGAGGGGAATCAGCGCCGGCCCGAGACGGTAGGTCTTGTCCCGGTCGTCCCGGATCAGATATCCCGATTCGACCAGCGTGGCGGCGATCCCGAGGCAGGTCGGCTTGCTCAGGCCCACCCGCCGCGCGAGCTCCGAGATGCCGAACCGCTCCCGCTCGTGCCGCGAGAGGAAGTCGAGCACCGCCACCACGCGCTCGGTGGGCGGCGAGGTCCGCCCCGCCGCCACGGCCCGCTCCGCCGATTCCACCGAGTCCGTCATCGCCACTCCTTGACACTCGCCGACACCTGCGCCTACGGTCTGGAACAGGTTCTACCGCATTGGTCCACATTTGTACCACTATCGGAGGTGGGATGTACAGCGATCCGCTCGTCGCGGCGATCACCGAGGCCGAGGGCCTCGTCGCCGCGGCACCGCACATCGAGACCGAGGCCGACCTGCTGGAGGGGCTGCAGTACCTCGCGCAGGGCGTGGCGGCCTGCATGCACGGCGCCTTCCACTTCGACAAGGACCACCCGTTCCTGCTCAGCGGCACGGGGCCGTTCACGAAGATGGGCCTCGACAACCCGGACACGCTGTACTTCGGCGCGCGGGTCGACGGCGCGCACGAGTACGTGGTCACCGGCCGCCGCGGCACCCCGTGCGACGTCAGCTTCCAGGTGCTGGGCGGCGGCGAGTACACCGACGACAACGTGCCGGCCAGCACCGTCGCCTTCGACGACCGCGAGCTGACCGTCGACGCCGAAGGCCGGTTCGAGGTCCGCTTCGGCCCGGGCGAGCCCGTCCCCGGCTCCTACTACCGGCTCCCGGCCGGCAAGGCGCAGTTGGTGATCCGCGAGGTCTTCGACGACTGGTCGGCGGAGCGCAGCACCTTCGCCATCGCGCGCGCCGATACCGCGGGTACCGCCCCGCCCCCGATCACCCCCGAGCTCATGGCCAAGCGCTACGCCGCCGCGGGCAAGCAGCTGGTGAACCGCGTGAAGACCTGGCTGCAGTTCCCCAAGTGGTTCTACGACCCGCTCCCGGTGAACACACTGACGGCGCCGCGGCTCACGCCCGGCGGCCTCGCCACCCAGTTCTCCTCGGTCGGGCACTACGACCTCGCCGACGACCAGGCGCTGATCATCACGGTCCCCCGCGGCGACGCGCCGTACCTGGGCTTCCAACTCGGCAGCCTCTGGTACATCTCCCTCGACTACATCCACCACCAGACCTCGCTCAACGGGTCTCAGGCACAGGTCGACCCGGACGGCATGATCCGGATCGTGGTGTCGAACAACGATCCCGGCGTTACCAACTGGATCGAGACGCTCGGGCACCGTCGGGGCTACCTCCAGTTCCGCTGGCAGCGCACCGCTTCCCCGCTCACCGCCGCCGACGGCCCCACCGCACAGGTGGTCCCGCTCGCGGAGGTCGCGCAGCACCTCCCCCACCACGCGGCCAACCGCATCGAGGGCGCCGCGTGGCGCGCCCGCATCGCGGAGCGCGCGCGGCTCATCGGCGAAAGGATGGTCGGCTGATGGCCGGACTGGGACTGGACGGCAGGGTCGTCGTCATCGCGGGGGCGGGGCCGGCCCTCGGCGCCGTGCTCGCCCGACGGTTCGCGGACGAGGCCGCGCAGGTCGTGCTCGTCGCGCGGACAGCGGAACGCCTCGAAGCGATGGCCGCCGAGATCGACGGTGCCGTCGCGATCCCCGCCGACATCACCGACGAGGACTCGCTCGCCGCGCTGGCGACGCAGGTCCAGGAGCGCTTCGGCCGGGTCGACGCGGTGGTCAACAACGCGTTCACGTACCCGTCGATGCAGCGTCTGGTGAAGACCGATCCCGCGCACATCCTGCAGAGCGTCGACCTCATGGCGCTCGGCGCGCTGCGCACCGTGCTCGCCTTCCGCGAGGCCCTGGCCGCCGCGGACGGCGGCGGCGCCGTGGTCAACGTGAACTCGATGGTGGTCCGCCACTCCGACCTGCGCTACGGCGGCTACAAGGCCGGGAAGACGGCGCAGCTCGCGCTCGCGCAGTCGCTCGCCACCGAGCTCGGCCCCGAGGGCATCCGGATCAATTCCGTGGTGCCGGGCTGGATCTGGGGCGACACGCTCAAGGCCTACTTCGAGTACCGCGCCAGCACCAAGGGCGTCACGGTCGAGGAGGACTACGCCGACGCGGCGAAGAACTCCGACCTGCGGCGCCTGCCCACCGAGGACGAGGTGGCCTCGGCCGTCCTGTTCCTCGCCTCACCCCGTGCGTCCGGCATCACCGGCCAGACGCTCGACGTCAACTGCGGAGAGTTCCATGTCTGAGATCACCACCTCCGTCGGCACGGTCGACGATCTGCACGAGTCCGCGATGCGCCGCACCGGGCTGAGCGACTTCGGCGCCCCGTCGGACGGCTATCGCGAGGCCCTGCAGGTCCTACTGGACTCCTACCGCGACGAGGCGGCGCTCACCGAGCTCGGCTCGAAGCTCTCGCGCGTCTTCCTCCGGGGCGCGCTGTCCGCGCGCCTCATCAGCGAGGCGGCGTTCGCGGCGAACCCCGGCCACGCCGACGTCGCCGTCGAGCGGCCGATGTTCGTCACCGGCCTCCCCCGCTCCGGCACGACGGCCCTGCACCGCCTGCTCGACGCGGACCCCGGCAATCAGGGCCTGCAGATGTGGCTGGCGGAGGTCCCGCAGCCGCGGCCCCCGCGCGCGACCTGGGCGGAGAACCCCGTCTACAAGCTCCTCGACGAGCAGTACGCACAGCACCACACCGAGCACCCCGAATTCATGGGGCTGCACTACATGTCGGCGTCGGAGGTCGAGGAGTGCTGGCAGCTGCTGCGCCAGTCCGTGCACTCCGTCTCCTACGAGTGCCTCGCCCACGTGCCATCGTATGCGGCCTGGCTGGCGGAGCAGGACTGGACGCCCGCGTACCGCCGGCACAAGCGGAACCTGCAGCTGATCGGGATGAACGACCCCGGCAAGCGGTGGGTGCTCAAGAACCCGAGCCACCTGTTCGCGCTGGACGCGGTCCTCGAGGTGTACCCCGACGCGCTGATCGTGCAGTGCCACCGCCCGGCCGAGACGATCATCGCCTCCGTCTGCTCGCTGGCGCAGCACGCGACCGAGGGCTGGTCGACGGCCTTCACCGGCGCGACCATCGGCGCCGACCAGCTCGACACCTGGGCGCGCGGGCTCGACGCCTTCGACGAGGCCCGCGCCCGGCACACCGCCGCCGGCCGCGGCGATCAATTCGTGGACGTGGACTACCGCGACCTGGTCGCCGACCCGCTCGGCACCGTCGGGAACATCTACGACGGGTTCGGGCTGGGGCTGACCGACGATGCGCGGCAGGCGATGTCGGCGATGCACGACGCCAGCCGCTCCGGCGCCCGCCGCCCCAACCACACCTACTCCCTCGAAGACTACGGGCTCACGGAGGATGCGGTCCGCGCGCGCTTCGCCCGCTGACGCAATTGAACGACGTTTTGGAGAGCGAACCCGCAGGTCGGACTCTCCAATACGTCGTTCAATTCAGGCGTTGTGTCAGTGCGCGGCGGCCACCTTCGCGTCCGGGGCGGGCGGGGCCTCGGTGCCGTGGTCGTCGACCATCGTCGCCTCGTCGAACGGGTCCTGCTTGTCGAGCACACGCTGGGTCTGCGCCAGGTCGACGGTGGACGTCCACTTGCCGATCAGCAGCGTGGCGATCGCATTGCCGGAGAAGTTGGTGAGCGCGCGGGCCTCCGACATGAACCGGTCGATGCCGACGATGACGCTGACGCCGCCGAGCAGCTCCGGGCGGTGGCTCTGCAGGCCGCCGGCCAGGGTCGCGAGGCCGGCGCCGGTGACGCCGGCGGCGCCCTTCGAGGCGATCATCATGAACAGCAGCAGCGAGAACTGCTCCGCGTAGCTCAGCGGCGAGCCCATCGCGTCGGCGATGAACAGCGAGGCCATGGTCAGGTAGATCGCGGTGCCGTCGAGGTTGAACGAGTAGCCGGTGGGCACCACGATGCCGACGGTGGTCTTCTCGACGCCCGCGTGCTCCATCTTGGCGATGAGCCGGGGCAGGGCCGACTCGCTCGACGACGTCGCGACGATGAGCAGGTACTCGCGGCCCAGGTAGCGGGCGAGCTTGAACACCGAGAGGCCCGTCACGAGGCGCAGCAGCGTCCCGAGCACCACGAAGACGAACAGCGCGCAGGTGATGTAGAAGGCGAGCATCAGCCAGCCGAGCTGGATGACGGCGTCGAAGCCCGTCGCCCCGACCACGGCCGCCATCGCCCCGAAGGCGCCCACGGGAGCGAGCCACAGCACCATCACGAGCACGCGGAAGACCAGCTTCTGCAGCACGCCGATCGCGCGCACCACTGGCTCGCCCGCGGGGCCCATGGCCTGCAGCGCGAAGCCCACCAGAAGCGCCACGAAGAGCGCCTGCAGCACGCTGCCGGCGGTGAGCGCCGAGAACAGCGTCTCGGGCACGATGCCCTGGATGAAGCCCCAGGTGCCGCCGGCGGCGTGCGCCTGGTCCGCGTACTTCGCGCCGACGGCCGGGTCGGCGTGGATGCCGAGGCCGGTGCCCGGCTTGAGCAGATTGCCGACGACGATGCCGATGCCGAGCGCGAAGGTCGACATGCCGATGAAGTAGCCGAGCGCGAGGCCGCCGATCTTGCCGACGCTGGCCGCGGCCCGCACGGAACCGATGCCGAGCACGATGGTGCAGAAGATCACCGGGCTGATCATCATCTTGATCAGGCTGACGAAGAGGTCGCCGAGGGGTTTGAGCCCCTTGCCGAACTCGGGGGCCACCAGGCCCACGATCACGCCGGCCACCACGGCGATGATCACCGCGATGTAGAGCCAGTGCGTCCGGTCGCGTTTTCCTTGAGCCGCCACGGCGTCCTCCTTGATCGATGGGCCTGAATCGGCCTGAATCGATACTGCGAGAAGTGTGACTTGCAGCACAGCTTGTGTTCATTGTGTAAACGTCTTCATCGTGAGGAACAGAACCCGCAGCGTCGCCGCCCAGTCCTTCCTGGCGCAGGTGGCGATCCTGCTGACGATCGCCGCGGGCGCGTCGTGGCTGGTCGTGACCCAGGCGCGGGACGACGGTGACCGCACCGCCCGGGCCCAGACCCGGGCCGCCGCGGTCGCGCTCGCGGCCTCCCCGTCGACGGTGGCGGCGCTCGCCGCACCCGATGGGGCGGCGATGATGCAACCCGTGGCGGAGAACGTCGGGGCGCTCGGCGGCCTCGATTTCGTCGTGGTGATGCGGCCCGACCGCACGCGCCTGAGCCACGCCGATCCCGAGCTGATCGGCGGGAAGTTCACCGGCACCATCGACCGGGCGCTCGCGGGCGAGACCTTCACGGAGACCTACGCGGGCAGCCTCGGCCCGTCGATCCGCACCGTCACGCCCGTCCACGACGCCTCCGGCGCGCTGGTCGGACTGGTCTCCGCCGGGGTGACCCGGGCCCGGCTCGGGGACCAGGTGCGCGACGCGCTGCCCCGCATCCTCGCGGTCGTCGTTGGCGCGCTGTTCGTGTTGGTCGCGCTCTCCGCGGTCGCGCAGCGGCGGCTGCGCCGCCAGACCCTCGGCCTCTCCGCGCACGACCTGCGCGGCCTGTACGAGCACCACGACGCGGTGCTGCACACGCTCTCCGAGGGCCTGCTCGTCTTCGACGCCGACGCGCCCGACGGCCCCGCGCGGGTGGTCAACGACGAGGCGCGCCGCCTCCTCGAGCTGCCGGACGGCGACGTCGGGCAGGCCGACCTGCCGGCGTCGCTGCGCGGCGCCGCCGACCTCGACGACGAGCTGCACGTGACCGGCAACCGCGTGCTCCTGGTGAATCGCCGACCCGTCACCGGCCCGACCGGCCCGATCGGCACCGTCCTCACGGTCCGCGACCGCACCGAACTGCAAACGGTCCTCGGCGAACTCGACACGGCCCGCTCCCTCGCCGACGCGCTGAGCGCCCAGGCGCACGAGCACGCCAACCGGCTGCACTCCGTGGTGACCATGATCGAGCTCGGCGAGGACGAGGCGGCGGCGGACCTGGCCGTGGCCGATCGGTCCGCCTCCCAGGAGCTCATCGACCGGCTCGCGGGCGATCCGGCCCCGTCGGCGGTCGCGCTGCTCGTGGCGAAGACGGCCGCGGCGTCGGCGCTCGACGTCGAGCTCACCGTGGCGGAGGGCACCGACCTCGCCCGCGCGCCGCTCCCCGACGCGCAGCTGCTCACCCTCCTCGGCAACCTCGTGGACAACGCGGTCGACGCCGCCGGACCGGGTGGCTGGGTGGAACTCTCGGCGGCGAGCCCCGGCGGTGCGTGGGAGCTGCGGGTCGCCGACAGCGGCCCCGGCATGTCCGCCGACGAGTTCGCCCTCGCCCGGACACGCGGCTACTCGACCAAGGACCGCAGCGGCCGCCTGCACGGCGGCGGGCTCGGCCTCGCCCTGGTCGATCAGGTGGTGCGGCAGGCGGGTGGCACGATCGAGGCGGAGCGCGCGCCGTCGACGGTGACGGTGCGCCTACCGGAGGGAGAGCGATGACGATCCGAGTGCTGGTGGTCGACGACGAGCCTCAGATCGCCCGCGCGCACGCCGAATACGTCCGGCGCATGGACGGTTTCGAGGTCGCCGGGGTCGCCGGCACGGCCGCCGCCGCACTCGGCGAGGTCCGACGGTCCGCCGTCGCCGGCCCGCCCGTGGACCTGGTCCTCGCCGACGTGGGGCTTCCCGATCGCAGCGGCCTCGACCTCGCGGCGGACCTCGCCTCCGTCCGGCCGCGGCCCGACGTCATGGTGATCACCTCGGCCCGTGACATGGAGACCGTGCGCGGCGCGATGGCGAGCGGCGCGATTCTGTACCTCATCAAGCCCTTCACCTTCGCCGCCTTCGCGGACCGGCTGCGCCGCTACCTGTCTTTCCGCGACGCACTGGGCGGCGGCGACGTGGGCCAGCGGGAGGTGGACGCCGCCTTCGCCGCGCTGCGCGAGGCGCCCGCGGCGACGACGGCCCCGAAGGGGCTGGCACCGTCGACCCTGGAGGCCGTGACGGGCGCGCTGCGCCACGCCGACGAACCGCTCGGCGCCGCCGACGTGGCCGCCCGCACGGGGATGTCGCGCGTGACCGCCTGGCGCTACCTCGAGCGCCTCGCGGACGACCGGTTGTGCGAGCGGGTCACGGAGTACGGCGGCCGCGGACGCCCCGAGGTGCGCTACCGCTGGCTGTGATCAGCGGATCGTGACGCCGTGCAGGTCGATGTACTTGTAGAGGTTCCAGTCCAGGCCCTTGACCCGTGCGGGTGAGACGTAGGTGGCGGGCGAGACCACGAGGTCGATGACGAACTGCTGATCGAGCAGGTAGTCCGTGTACTCCCGCAGCACCGCCGGCCGGCTCGGCCCCTCCTCCGCCAGCCGCGCGACGAGGCCCGTGTACTCGGGCGCGGAGAACCCCGACAGGTTGCCCTTCGGCTTGAAGGGGGCGGCGCCGCTCGCCAGGGTCAGCGGGTCGGACTGGCCGAAGCCGTGCGGGCCCACCCACAATTCGTGCTTCCCGGACTTGAGGAAGGGCGAGAAGGCGGCCTGCTCCCGGGGATCCAGGTCGACGGTGACCCCGACCTCCGCCAGGTCGTTCTGCACGATCGCCGCGATCGCCGGTGCCGCGGCCAATCCGGTCGGGTAGCTCAGGGCCAGGCGTCGGGGACCGCCGGCCGCAGCGAGCAGCACGCGGGCCCGCTCATGATCCTTCCGGTAGTGGGACGCGGCCGCACCGTCGTACCCGGGCGAGCTCGCGGCCCACGGCGCCGAGCTCGGCAGGGCCGCGCCCGCGAACACCTCCGCGGCGATCCGGTCCCGGTCGACGGCGTACGAGATCGCCTGCCGCACCTGCTTGTCCGCCAGGGCGGGCGCGGCGACGTTGGCGCCCACGTAGTACGCGGCGTCGTGGACGTCACCGGTCGTGATCCGGTACAGTGACTGGTCCCGGAACTGCCGCAGCGCCCGCGGCGCGGCGTCGAGAACGAGATCGGACTGTCCCGCCCGGATCGACGTGAGGAGCGCACCGGCGTCGCGGACCACGCGCAGCGTCACGCCGTCGAGGCGAGCGGGCCCTCGCCAGTACCCGTCGAAGCGGCGGAAGCGGGCGCTCGCCGCCACCTCGCGGCCGTCGAACCGGAACGGCCCGGTGCCCACCAAGCTCGTCCCCGCACGCAGCTCCGCGGCCGATTCGGAATCGACGAGCAGCATGAACTCCAGCAGGTCGAAGACGTTCGGCACGGGGGCGGCGAACCGCAGGACGGCGGTGAACGGATCCGGGGTGTCGACCGCAGTCACCGCTTTCGCCGCCGACTGCAATTGGGAACCCGCGGCGTCGGATGCGTAGACCGACACGGCGTACGCGACGTCCTTCGACGTGAGCGGGCGACCGGTGTGGAAGCGGACGTCGTCCCGCAGGCGCAGGGTCAGGCTCCGGCCGTCGGGTGCGGCGTTCCATGACCGGGCCACCGCGGGGCGGGGTGTGCGCGTGCTCCGGTCGTACCGGATCAGGGTGTCCCACACCAGGAGGCCGATCGCCATCGTCGTGACCGACTGGCTGTAGATCGACTTCGGGTCGATGTCGGCCAACGAGCCGAGCACCAGTGTGCCGCCGGCGTCGCCGGGCGCGGCGTTCGCGTCCCGCGCCTGCTGGACGGCGGACGTGCACCCCGACAGCGCGCCCGCCGCGCCGATCCCCAACGCCCCCAGCAGAACCGATCGCCGCGTGACGCCGTTCATCGCCGCTCCTCCCGCCGCGCCCGTTGGACCTCCGGGTCGGGCACCGGCACCGCGGCCACGAGTTGCTGCGCGTACTCCGATCGAGGCGCCGCCAGCAGGGACCTCGCCGGTCCCTCCTCGACGACGCGGCCGTGTCGCAGCACCACCGCCCGATCCGCGACCTCGCCCACCACGGCGAGATCATGGGTGATGAACACCGCGGCGAAACCGAACTCCGCGTGCAGTTCCCGGAACAGGTCCAGGACGCCCGCCTGCACGGACACGTCCAGTGCACTGGTCGGCTCGTCCGCCACTACGAGGTCGGGCGAACCCGCCAGGGCGCGCGCGAGGGCCATGCGCTGCCGCTGACCTCCGCTCAGTTCGGCGGGTCGCCGACGCAGCACGTCCGCCGGGAGCCGGACGGCGTCGATCAGGTCGGCGGCGCGTTCCCGCAGGATCCGGTTGTCGCGCTGACCGGCGATGTGCAGCGGCTCCACCACGATCCGGCCGACGTCCCAGCGCGGGTCGAGCGCGGCGTACGGGTCCTGATGGACGAGCCCGAGTTTCGTCGCGCGCACGTCGACGAGGCCCGCATCGGCGCCCTGAAGGCCGACGAGGACGCGCCCCAGCGTCGTCTTCCCCGAGCCCGATTCGCCGACGAGCCCCACCACTTCACCGCGACCCACCGTGAGATCGACGCCGTCGAGCGCGGGCGCACCGTCGAACACCACGCGAAGTCCCTCGACACGCACGACCGGCTCCGGCGACGGGGCTTCCCGCGCGGGCCCGGACGCGGTGGGGAGACGCGGGACGGCGGCGAGCAACTCCCGGGTGTACGCGGCCCGCGGGTGCGCGAAGATCTCGTCGACCGGCGCGGCCTCGACGGTCTCGCCCGCGCGGACGACGGTCACGGCGTCGGCGAGGTCGGCGACGACTCCCAGGTTGTGCGAGATGAGCAGGACCGCAAGGCCCTTCCGGTCGCGCAGGTCGCGGAGCAGCGCAAGGATCTGCGCCTGGACGGTGACGTCGAGCGCGGTCGTCGGCTCGTCGGCGATGAGGAGCGCGGGCTCGGCGGCGAGGGCGAGGGCGATGACCACGCGCTGCTTCTGCCCGCCGGAGAGCTGGTGCGGGTACCAGTCAGCGCGGACTTCCGGATCGGGGATGCCGACGTCGGTGAGCAATTCGATCGCCCGGCGCCGACCGTCGGCGCGCCCCACCCGCCTATGGGCGCGCAGGACCTGGAGGATCTGCCGCCAGATCCGCTGCGACGGATTGAGTGCCGACTGCGGTTCCTGGAAGACCAGTGCCGCGCGCGTCCCACGCAGTGGTCGCAGTTCGCGCTCGCTGCGCCCGATCACCTGCTCCCCACTGAGCTCGATGCTGCCCGTGGCGGAGAGCCCCGCGGGCAGGAGGCCGAGGATCGCGAGGCCCGTGAGCGTCTTGCCTGAACCGGACTCGCCGACCAGGGCCGTGACGGAGGCCGCCGAGACGGTCAGGTCGAGGCCGTCGACGAGTACCCGACCGTCGGGGCCGGTGACCGTGAGACCGGAGATGGTCAGCGGCGCGGTCATCGGCGGGCCCCCGCGAATCCTCGGGCGATGAGCAACAGGGCGAGAGAGAGGGCGACGATCGCGACCAGCGGCCCCCAGGCGTACGCGGCGTTGGCGTCCCAGTTGTTCACCGCTCCCGCCAGCACCGAACCCAGGGACGGCGTCGGCGGGCGCACCCCGACCCCCACGAAGCTCAGCCCGGACTCGACGAAGACGCCGAGGGAGAGGGCGAGCGCCACCTGGACTGCGAGCGGCTCGAGCGCGTTGGGCAGCACGTGTTTGGCGAGGACGGTGCCCGGCGACGCGCCGGCGACCCGGGCCGCCTCGACGTAGGCGGTTCCCCGCAGACGCAGGATCTCGGCGCGGGTCAGCCGGAGGAAGACCGGTGCCTCGGCGACGGCGATCGCGAGCACGACGGTGACGATGCCCGGGCCCCGCAGCGCAGTGAGCAGGATCGCGAGGATCAGCGCGGGGAAGGCCAGGACGACGTCGGAGGCGCGGGCGAGGACGGTGTCGATCGCCCGATGGGCGGTGCTCGCGACGCCCAGCCCGACGCCGATCAGCGCGGCGATCGGAACCGCGGTGAAGATCACGAGCAGACTGGTCCGGATCCCGTACAGCACGCGACTGAGGACGTCCCGGTTCAGATCGTCGGTGCCCAGCGGGTGGCCGGCTCCGGGAGGCAGCAGGTTCGCTCCGGGGATCTGCCGGAGGGGATCCTCGGGCGCCAGCAGCGGTGCGGCGACGCCGAGAAGCCCGAGGAGAAGGAGCAGTGCGGCCCCGGCGAGCAGGGTGCGCGAGCGCGTCATGCCGGCCTCCGGGTGGGGTCGAGGAGGCGGTACGCGGCGTCGGTGAGCAGCGCGATGACGACGAACACGGTGACCGCGAGCAGAAGCACCGCCTGCACCACCGGATAGTCGCGCGCCGCGATGCCCTGCCCGAGGAGTTGCCCCAGACCGGGCCACGCGAAGATCGCCTCGACCAACACCGCCGAACCGAGCAGCTGGCCGGCCTGGATGCCGAACACCGTGACCACCGAGGGCAGCGCGTTGCGGGCCGCTCCCCGCACCAGGATCCGGCCCGCCGGGACGCCCGCGGCGCGCGCGGTCAGCACGTAGGGCCGTGCCCACTCGGTGCGGAGCGCCTCGGAGAAGAACCGGGTGAGGGTCGAGGCCACCGGGATCGCGAGGCAGACGGCGGGCAGCAGCAGGTACTGGAGCGTGATCCCCACGTCGTCGGTGTAGCCGCGCGGCGGCGTGCCGCCCGCGGGCAGCACCGGCCATACGACGGCGAAGAACTCGACGAGGAGGACGCCGGTCACGAAGGGCGGTACCGCGATCCCGATCACCTCGAACCCGGCGATCGCCGACCGCACCCACGTCCTGCGCGAGGCGACGGCGACGAACGACAGCGCTGCGGCGGCCACGACCGCGATCACCAGGGCCGTGAGCCCCAGGGCAGCGGTGTTGCGCAGGCCGTCGGCGAGGAGCGCGTCGATCCTGCCCCCGATGACGTAGGACCGACCGAGGTCACCCGTGAGCGCCCCGCCGAGCCACTGCAGGTACTGCACGACCAGCGGCCGGTCGAGGCCCAGCTCGTGGCGGAGCGCCTCCAGGGTCGCCGGCGACGCGTCCGCACCGGCGAGTGCCACCGCGGGATCACCCGGAACCGCGTGCAGCACCGAGAAAATGACGATGGACGCCAACAGCAGGGTCAGTACCCCGATACCGACACGCCGCACCACCGCCACCCATCCCACCGCTCCAGTGAACACCGGAGCCGTGTCGGGCGCGAGCGTTCGAGTCGAGCTGAGCGCAACGCCCGCTCCGCACCTACGCAGACGCGCCCTTCGCCGCGGCCGAGTCGCGCGTCGTGAGGTAGTCCTGGTGGAGCATCCGCCGGGTGATCCGCGGGGTGAAGGTGCGGCCCAGCGCGCCGACGACGCCGAGCGGCGTGTTCACCCGTGTGGGCCGCTCGCGCATGGCGCGGATGATGATCCGGGCCGCCTTCTCCGGGCTGATGACGTGCGCATCGTCGTAGGCCTCGGTCGGCGCGATCATCTCGGTCCGGACCAGCGGCATGTGGACGTTGGTGAAGGTGACGTGATCCGACAGGGTCTCGGTGGCCGCGATGTCGGTGAACGCGTCGAGGGCCGCCTTGCTCGCGACGTACGCCGAGAACCGCGGCCCCCGCGCGAGAACGCCGATGCTGGAGATGTTCACGACGTGGCCGAAGCCCCGCTCCCGCATGTGCGGGAGCAGCGCGAGGATCATCCGCACGGCGCCGAAGTAGTTCACGTCCATGGTGCGCTCGAAGTCGTGCATCCGGCCGGTGGAGGCCTTGACGGACCGCCGGATCGACCGGCCCGCGTTGTTGATCAGGTAGTCGACGTGGCCGTGGTCCGCGAGGACCCGGGCCACGGTCGCGTCGACGACGTCGCCGTCGGTCACGTCGCACACGTACGTGGCGGCCTCTCCGCCGCTCGCCCGCACCTGCTCCGCCGTGGCCTCGAGTTCGGCGGCGTTGCGCGCCAGCAGGATCACGCGCGCGCCCCGCTCGCCGAGCTCGATCGCCGTCTGCCGGCCGATGCCCGACGAGGCGCCGGTGATGACCACATGGCGCCCGGCGATCGGGTCGCGGCGGCGGAGCCGCGCGGGGTCGAGCTGCTCGCGCCAGTACTGGAAGAGCCGGGGCCCGTAGTCCTTCAGCGGCGGGACCTCGATCCCGGTGCCCTGCAGCGCCCGCTGCGTGGGCTGCGAGGTGTAGGTCGCCGTGAAGCCGAGGTTCTCGAAGGCCTTCGGCGGGATGCCGGCCTGCTTGAGGGCGGTGTCGCGCAGGACGCCCACCTTGCCCGCACCGCTCGCGCGCAGGGCGGGGTCCACCACGCGACGCGGCACCCTGCCCACCGCGCGGGGCGCGCCCGCGGGCCGGGCGATGGCCCGGTACAGCTCCAGCACGCTCTGCGGTTCCGGGTTCACCAGGTGGTACGTCCGACCCGTTCCGTCCGGCCGGAGCAGGAGCGCGACCAGCGCCGCGGCGACGTAGTCGACCGGGACGACGTTCGTATCACCGGTGTCCGGCAACACCATCGGGATCATCGACGGGACGCGCCGCAGGGCGTCGAAGGTCGGGAAGAAGTAGTACGGCCCGTCGATCTTGTCCATCTCGCCGGTGCGCGAGTCCCCGACCACGATGGCGGGCCGGTAGACGCGCCAGCGCAGGTCCTCGGCCTCGCGGACCAGCTTCTCGGACTCGAACTTGGTGCGGTGGTACGGCGAGGGGAAGCCCTGCCCGAGGTCGAAGTCGTTCTCGCCGAAGCTTCCCCGGTAGTCCCCCGCGACGGCGACGGAGGAGACGTGATGCAGCTCGGCGCCGGCGCGGCGCGCCAGATCGATGACGGCGCGGGTGCCTTCGACGTTGACCCGGTCGTTCGCCTCCGCGCTCGCGCCCATGTCGTAGACCGCACCCAGGTGCAGGACGGCGTCGACACCCTCGGGCTCCGCGGCGAGGCCCAGGCCGGGCGCGCCGAGGTCGCCGAGCAGCGGGCGGACGCGGTCCTCGCCCCATCGGGCGCGCCATTCGTCCAGCTTGGACGCAGAGGACGGGCGCACGAGCAGGTGCACCTCCGCCTCGGGCTCGCGCTCCAGCAGCAGGGGGACGATCCGGCGGCCCAGGAAACCGGTGGCGCCCGTGATCAGGTAGGTACTCATGTGCGACTCCTCGGGGAGGCTCTCAGCAACTGACTTTGAAGTAACCTTACTCAGAAGTCAGTTCTGCGCAATGTCGCCACGGTCACTTGTCGGACCCGGGCGCGATACTGCGGTCATGAGCATGGACGCGCGGGCCGAGGCGTCGATCCTGCATGCCGATCTCGACTCGTTCTACGCCTCGGTCGAGCAGCGCGATCACCCCTGGCTGCGGGGCCGGCCCGTGCTCGTCGGCTCGGGCGTCGTGCTGGCCGCCAGCTACGAGGCGAAGGCGAAGGGCGTCCGCTCCCCCATGCCGCACCGCGAGGCCCTCGCGCTCGCGCCGTTCGCGATCACCCAGCCGCCCCGGTTCGACGCGTACATGGAGGCCAGCCGCCGGGTCTTCGAGATCTTCCGGGACACCACGCCCCTGGTGGAGGGTCTGTCGGTCGACGAGGCCTTCCTGGACGTGGGCGGCCTCCGCGCCATCCGCGGCACCCCGGTGCAGATCGCCGCCCGCCTCCGGGATCGGGTGGCGAAGGAGGTCGGGCTGCCGATCACCGTCGGCGTCGCACGCAGCAAGTTCCTCGCCAAGGTGGCGAGCGCCGTCGGCAAGCCCGACGGTCTGCTCGAGGTCCCGCCCGGCACGGAGCTGCAGTTCCTGCACCCGCTCCCGGTTCGGCGGTTGTGGGGCGTGGGCCCGAAGACCGAGGCCCGGCTGCACGAGGTGGGGATCGCCACCGTCGGGCAGATCGCCGAGCTGGGCGAGCACCGCCTCGCCGCCTTCCTCGGGCGCGGCACCGCGCGACACCTGTACGCGCTGTCGATGGCGCACGACCCCCGCCGCGTCGACACCGGCCGGCGCCGGAAATCCATCGGCGCGCAACGCGCCCTCGGCCGCCGGATGAAGTCGGAGGCCGAGATCGAGGGCACGGCACTGGCGATCGTGGATCGCCTCGGCGAGCGGCTCCGGGCCGCCCGGCGCGTCACGCGCACCGTCGAACTGAGGCTGCGGTTCGACGACTTCTCCTCCGTCACCCGCTCCCGATCCCTGCGCGAGCCCACCGACGCGACCGAGGTCGTGCTCGCCACCGCGCGCGCCCTGCTCGACGAGGCGATGCCCCTGGTGCGCGATCGCGGGTGCACCCTGATCGGGCTCTCCCTGGCGAACCTGGAGAACCACGGCGCCGTCCAGCTCGCGCTGCCCTTCGACGGCGGCGAGCACGATGCGGACCTGGACCTGGCCATGGATTCGCTGCGCATCCGGTTCGGCCGGGCGGCGGTGACCCGCGGCTCGCTCCTGCACCGCCCGCTGGGCCCGGACGCGCCGATGCTCACCGAACAGGATTGAGAACGTTCATTCACATAATGGCACCGGAGGCGCGCCTTTGCGATTACCGTGGGCGGGGCAGACCGAGGAGGAGCCATGCCCGCCACCACCCGTCCCACCCACTGCTGCCTGTGCGAGGCGCACTGCGGGATCCTGGTCACCGTCGACGAGGACCAGCAGGTCACACGCGTCACCGGCGACCCCGACGACGTGCTGTCGAAGGGGTACATCTGCCCGAAGGCGACCGCGATGGGCGGGCTGCACCACGATCCCGACCGGCTGCGCACGCCGATGCGCCGCGTGGGCGAGACGTTCGAGCCGGTGGACTGGGACGAGGCCTTCGACGAGATCGGCCGGCGACTGCGCGCGATCCGCAAGGAGCACGGCTTCCGCGCCCTGTCGATGTACCTGGGCAACCCGGCGGCCCACAACACCAGCGTCGCCAACGGGCTGACGCTCCGGGTGGCGCTGGCGACGCCGAACTTCTACACCGCCTCGTCGATCGATCAGTATCCGCACGAGTTCACCGCGTGGCGCATGTTCGGCTCCAATGCGCTGGTGCCCGTGGTCGATATCGACCACAGCGATCGCCTGGTGATCGTCGGCGCGAACCCCGCGGTCTCCAACGGCTCGCTGTCGACGATGCCCGGCGCGCCCCGGCGGATCAAGGCGATCCGCGAGCGGGGCGGGAAGGTCGTCGTGATCGACCCCCGCCGCACCGAGACCGCGAAGCTGGCCGACCAGCACGTGGCGGTGGAACCGGGCGGCGACGTCTACCTGCTGATGGGGATGCTGCACGTCCTGTTCACCGAGAACCTGTGCGACGACGCCTTCCTCGCCCGCTCGGCCCGCGGTCTCGATGCACTCCGCGACCTCGTCGCCGACGCGACCCCCGCCGCCATGGCGCCGCTCGCCGGGGTCCCCGCGGAGACGATCACCGAGCTGGCGCGCGAGCACGCGGCCGCGCGGTCGGCGGCGATCTACTGCCGGATCGGCATCTGCCAGCAGCAGACCGGAACGCTGGTCACGTGGCTGATCTCCGCGATCAACATCGTCACCGGGAACCTGGACCGGCCCGGCGGCATGATGTTCCCGACCCCGCCGGTCGACATCCCGCGGCTCGCCAGGTTCATCCCCGTGGCCTACGGCCGGTGGACCGACCGGTCGGGTCGCTATCCCTCGTTCCGCAGCGAGCTCCCCATCGCCGCCCTCACCGACGAGCTCACCACACCCGGCCGGGGCCGGATCCGCGCGATGGTCACCTACGCCGGCAACCCCGTCTCGTCGGTACCGAACCGCGGTCGCATGGACGCCGCGCTCGCGGGCCTGGACCTGATGGTCTCCGTCGACATCTACCTCACCGAGACCACGCGGCACGCCGACTTCGTCCTGCCCCCGATCTCGCACCTGGAACGGGGCGGTTTCAACCTCCTGGTCTCGGCGTTCAGCGTGCGGAACAACGCGCGGTACACCCACCAGATCCTCGACAAGCCCGCCGACGGCTTCGACGACTGGCAGATCCTCAACCGCCTGATCCTCGAGGTGCTACCGATACCGGCCCGGCGCCTCCTGAGCCGCCCCCTGCGCCGCCTGACGGACCTGTTCACGCCCGAGCGGATGCTGGTCCTGCCGATCGCCCTCGGCCCGTACGGGGTGCTCCGCCGCGGGCGGCGCGGCCTCACGCTCAAGCGGATGCGCGAGAGCGTCGGCGGCATCGACCTCGGCGCCCTCGAGCCCCGGTTGCGCGAGGTGATCGCCACCCGCGGGCGCCGGATCGAGTTGGCACCGGCATCGTTCCTCGAGGAGGCCCGCCGGATCCTTCCGGACGCCCTCGCGGGCCGGTCTCACACGACGGCGAGCGACGGATACGACCTCAAGCTGATCGGCCGCCGCCGCCAGCGCAGCAACAACTCGTGGCTGCACAACGTGCCCACGATGGTCACCGGATCGAACCGATGCACGGTGCTGATGCACCCCGCGGATGCGGAACGCCTGGGCATCGCGGCGGAACAGGACGTCACCGTCGCCTCGACGACCGGGACCATCGACGTGGCGCTGGAGATCTCCGACGAGATCCGTCAGGGCACGATCGCCATCCCCCACGGATGGGGCCACGGCGGGACCGGCTGGCGCGTCGCGGACGAGCTCGCGGGCCAGAACGTGAACCTGCTGCACGATCCCGCGCGCGTGGACCGGCTCTCGGGCAACTCCGCGGTCAACGACACCTGGGTCCGGGTCACCCCCGTCGGCGCCCCCGCCGTACGCACCGCACCAACGGCCGAGTCCCGCACGGCGACCCGCGCCTGACTCAGCCCCGCGCGGCCCGCCACTGCGCGGCGGCCTTCTTCTCCTCCTCGACGCGAGCGGCGAAGGCCCGTCGCGCGGCGAGGTGCTCGGGGTTGCGGCGCAGCACGAGGTACGCGGCGCCGACGATGAGGAACCAGATCGGCGTCACGAGCATGGCCTGCAGCGTGTCGGTCTCGCGGGTGAAGGCCCACAGCAGGAACAGGAAGAAGGCGAAGATCACCCACGGCATGACGGTGCCGAGCGGCATCTTGAAGGCGCTCTCCGCGTGCGCCTGCGGGCGCCGCGAGCGGTACACCAGGTAGCTGACCAGGATGATCGTCCAGACGAACATGAAGCACAGCGACGAGACCGTGGTGACCACGGTGAAGCCTGCGGACTTGTCCAGGCCGAAGCCGAGCAGCACGACCGAGGACAGCATCATCACGCCCGTGAGGAAGAGCGCGTTCTGCGGCACCTTGCGCCCGGACAGCTTGGCGAAGACCTTCGGGGCGTCGCCCTCGGTGGCGAGGCCGTAGACCATGCGCGAGGTGGAGTAGATGCCCGAGTTCGCCGACGACATGGCCGACGTGAGCACGACGGCGTTGACCAGGTGCGCGGCGGCGCCCAGCCCGGCGAGGGTGAAGAGCATGACGAACGGGGACTCGTCCTTGCTGAACCGGTCCCACGGCACGACCGACATGAGGATCACCAGCGAACCGACGTAGAAGAGCAGGATGCGGATCGGGATGGCGTTGATCGCGCGGGGCAGGTTCTTCTCGGGGTTCTTCGTCTCGGCGGCCGCGGTGCCCACGAGCTCGATGCCGACGAAGGCGAAGACGGCGATCTGGAAGCCGGCCACGAAGCCCATGAAGCCCTGCGGGAAGACGCCGCCGTGCTCCCAGAGGTTGGCGAGCGAGGCGCGGGCGCCGTCGTGCTCGAAGCCGGTGATGATGAGCACTGCGCCGACGACGATGAGCGCCACGATCGCGACGATCTTGATCATGGCGAACCAGAACTCGGTCTCGCCGAAGGCGCGGACCGTCGGCAGGTTGAGGCCGATGAGCAGCACGATCACGACGACCGCCGGGATCCACGGCGGAATGTCCTTCGCCCAGAACGTGATGTAGACGGACGCGATGACGACCACGTCGGCGACGGCGGTGACCACCCAGCAGAACCAGTAGGTCCAGCCGGTGAAGTGCGCCGCCCACGGGCCGAGGATGTCGCCGGCGAAGTCCGAGAAGTTGCGGTACCCGGTGCGGCTGAGCAGCAGCTCGCCCATCGCGCGCATGACGAAGTACAGCATGAAGCCGATCACCATGTACACGACGATCACCGACGGCCCGGCCACCGAGATGGTCTTGCCGGAGCCCATGAACAGGCCGGTGCCGATGGCGCCGCCGATCGCGATGAGCTGGATGTGGCGGTTACTCAGGGCTCGGGTGAGCTGCTCACCCTCCTCCGGGTCCGACGGTGCCGCGGGCGAGGTGGTCATGCTTCGGGACACTAATCGATCCCGGTGAGTCGCAGCTCACTCGGGAGGCGCGACGGGGGCTCCCCGGCCGATCCCGCGGCGCACCGTCGACCTCGATTTCGTTCAGCTGGTTGTACACCGTTCGATCTAGTGTTAGCTTCGAGGCATCGGATGTGACGCCGGTCACGAGCCGATGGTTCGAAGGAGACGCTGTTGTCGACCACCACCACCTCGCCCGAGCAGGACCCCGAGTACGCCGCCAACCTCAAGCGCGCGACCCTGGCCTCCAGCATCGGCAGCGCCCTCGAGTACTTCGACTTCGCGCTGTACGGCCTCTCCACGGCCCTGATCTTCAACGTGCTGTTCTTCCCGCAGGGCGATCCGGCGATGGCGACGGTGGCGGCCTTCGCGACGTTCGGCGTCGGCTTCGCCGCCCGCCCCTTCGGCGGCCTGTTCTTCGGCCGCCTCGGCGACAAGGTCGGCCGCAAGGCGGTGCTGGTCATCACGATCATGCTGATGGGCGGCGCCTCCACCCTGATCGGCCTGCTGCCCACCTACGAGTCGATCGGCATCTGGGCGCCCATCATGCTGGTCACGCTGCGCCTCCTCCAGGGCTTCGGCGCCGGCGCCGAGCAGGCGGGGTCGACGGTGCTCATGGCCGAGTACGCGCCGGTGAAACGCCGCGGCTTCTTCTCGGCGCTGCCGTTCATCGGCATCCAGGCCGGCACGCTGCTCGCCGCGCTGGTCTTCACGCTGATCAGTCAGTTGCCCGAGGAGGCGATGCTGAGCTGGGGCTGGCGCGTGCCCTTCCTCTCCTCGTTCCTGCTCATCCTGCTGGCCGTGGTCATCCGGATGAAGCTGCAGGAGACGCCGACCTTCGTCGAGCTGGAGAAGCACGAGCAGGTGGCTGACAAGCCCGTCCGCGAGCTGTTCAAGCACGGCTTCCCCGGCGTCCTCGTGGGCATCGGCCTGCGCATGGCGGAGAACGGCGGCTCGTACATGTTCCAGGCGCTGGCCCTGTCCTTCTTCGTCACCGTCACCGGACCAGGCGCCGACAAGGGCGTGCTCACCTGGGGCGTCACGATCGGCTCGCTCATCGGAGTCTTCTCCGTCCCGTTCACCGGGCACCTCTCCGACCGGTTCGGCCGCCGCATCGTCTACCGGGCCGGGGCCCTGTTCCTGCTCGTCTACGCGCTGCCCGCCTGGTGGGCGCTGACGCTGCACAACCACGCGATCGCCGTCGCGGTCATCGCGATCGGCATCGGCGTGGGCGTGAACTCCATGCTCGGCCCGCAGTGCGCGCTCATCCCCGAGATGTTCGGCGCGCGGCACCGCTACCTGGGCGTCGCCATGGCGCGGGAGATCTCCGCGGTCCTCGCCGGCGGCGTGGCGGGCGTGCTCGGCGCCTACCTGATCAAGGTCACCGACGGGAACTGGCTCGTCCTCGGCCTCTACATGGTGGCGCTGTGCACCATCACCACCGCGAGCACCTTCCTGGTGCCCGAGACGGTGGGCCGCGACCTCACCCGCACCGACGACGCCGTGAAGATCTCGGACGCCGAGGCCGGCCCGGGCTACGCGGTGCCCGGTACCGCCGCGCTGAGCACCCTCGACTTCCCCTCCCCCGCCGCGGTCTCCGCCCCGTCGGCGCCGATTTCGTCCGCCGCTCCGGCCGCGCACTGAAAGGCCCCCATGCCCAGCGACACCTCCGCCTTCGCCCTGACCGGCCGCACCGCCCTCGTCACCGGCAGCACCCGCGGCATCGGCCGCCGCCTCGCCGAGGGCCTCTCCGCGGCCGGCGCCACCGTGATCGTGCACGGCCGTGACCCGGAGGCGGCCCGTCGGGCGGCCGGGGAGATCACGACGGGGAATCCCGTGTACTCCAGCGCCTTCGACGTGACCGACGAGGCCGCGGTCGACGCGGCGATCGGCGCGATCGAGGCCGAGCACGGCACCCCGGACGTCCTGGTCAACAACGCGGGCATGCAGATCCGGCACCCGCTGACCGAGTTCCCCGTCGCCGACTGGAACGCCCTGGTGTCGACCAACCTCACCAGCGCCTTCCTCCTCGCCAAGCGGGTCGCGCCGGGCATGATCGCGCGCGGCAGCGGCCGCATCGTCAACGTCGGCTCGGTGCAGTCGCAGCTGGCGCGGCCGAACATCACGCCGTACGCGGCGACCAAGGGCGGCATCGTCATGCTGACCAAGGGGCTGTGCGCCGAGCTCGCGCCGCACGGCGTCACCGCCAACGCGATCGCCCCCGGGTACTTCGCCACCGAGCTGACGCAGGCCCTCGTCGACGACGCGGAGTTCTCCGCGTGGGTGGCCGGCCGCACCCCGGCCGCGCGGTGGGGCGACGTCGCGGACCTGGTGGGCCCGTTGGTCTTCCTCGCCTCCGAGGCGTCCGCGTTCGTCAACGGGCAGGTCCTGTACGTCGACGGCGGCATGACGGCCGTCGTATGAAGGAGAGCACTGTGAACCTGGGTGTCGTCGCGCACGCGGCCGAGGACCTGCGGGTGGAGGCGCTCCCCGAGCCGGTGCCCGCCGGCGACGAGGCCGTGATCGCGATCTCGTACGGCGGGGTCTGCGGCTCCGACCTGCACTACTGGCTGCACGGTGCCGCCGGGGCCTCGATCCTGCGCGCCCCGATGGTGCTCGGGCACGAGGTGGTCGGCACCGTCGAGCGGGCGGCGGCGGACGGGTCCGGGCCCGCGGCGGGGACGCCCGTCGCCGTGCATCCAGGTACGCCGCACGGGGTCGACGGGGTGCCGTACCCGCCCGAGCGCCCGAACCTCGCGCCCGCGTCCACGTATCTCGGCTCGGCCGCGCACGTCCCGCACTGCGACGGGGCCTTCGCCCGCCGGGTGGCGCTCCCGGCGCGGATGCTGCGCGTCCTGCCCGCCGGGATCGACCCGCGGGACGCCGCGCTCATCGAGCCGGCCGCGGTCGCCTGGCACGGCGTGGAGCGGGCCGGGGACGTCGCGGGCAAGCGGGTCGCGGTGATCGGCGCCGGCCCGATCGGGCTGCTCGCCGTCGCCGTCGCGCTGCACCACGGCGCCGCCGA
Organism: Tsukamurella sp. DT100; assembly: GCF_049844855.1. Classification (NCBI taxonomy): domain Bacteria; kingdom Bacillati; phylum Actinomycetota; class Actinomycetes; order Mycobacteriales; family Tsukamurellaceae; genus Tsukamurella; species Tsukamurella sp. DT100. The sequence continues at coordinate 331,637 of NZ_JBNCLV010000003.1, read as the reverse complement.
GGTGGTGGCCACCGACATCGCGGCCGAGCCGCGGGAGCGCGCGCTGGCGCTGGGCGCCGCGACGGTTCTCGACGCCCGCGAGTCCGCTGCGATCGCGGCGCTGCACGCCGACGTGGTGATCGAATCCTCCGGCACGGTGCCGGGCCTGCACGCTGCCGTCGACGCGGCGGCGCGCGGCGGCGTCGTCGTGCTGCTCGGGCTGCAGCGCGCGGGCGACATCGACTTCCCCGCGGCGCAGGCCATCACCCGCGAACTGGACCTGCGCGGTGCGCTGCGGTTCAACGACGAGATCGACGACGTGATCGCGGCGCTCGCCGACGGCACGCTGGACGTGCGCGGCGTGGTGACCCACGTGCTGCCCGCCGCGGACGCGCTCGAGGCCTTCGCGATCGCCCGCGACTCCGCCGCGTCCGGCAAGGTGCTGCTGGACTTCCGGGGCTGAGCCCGGTGCAGGTCGGCCCGACTCAGGCGGGCGCGAGGAAGGCGGCGAGGGCCGCGGAGTAGTAGCCGATGTCGGCGGAGCCCATGAGCTCGCGCGCGCTGTGCATCGCGAGCTGTGGGGCGCCCACGTCGACCGTGGTCAGGCCCGTGCGCGCCGCGGTGATCGGGCCGATCGTCGAGCCGCAGGGCAGGTCGGCGCGGTGCACGTAGCGCTGCAGCGGCACGCCCGCCTGCTCGGCGGCGAGGGCGAACAGCGCCTCGCCGTCGGAGTCCGACGCGTAGCGCAGGTTCTGGTTCACCTTGAGCACGGGGCCGCCGTTCACCGCGATGTGGTGCGCGGGCTCATGCCGGTCCGGGTAGTTCGGGTGGGTCGCGTGCGCCATGTCGCCCGACGCCACCGCGGACAGGCTCAGCGTGCGCAGGAAGTCCTCGCGGCTGAGGCTGTGCGACAGGCCGATCCGCTCCAGCACCGTGATGAGGAAGTCGGACGCGGCGCCGCGATCGGAGCCCGAGCCCACCTCCTCGTGGTCGAACAGCGCCAGCACGGGCACGATCCCGTCGACCGGGGTGACCGCCAGCAGCGCCTCGGTGCCCGCGTAGCAGGTGCCCTGGTTGTCGAGCCGGGGCGCGGAGACGAGGGCACCGTCGGCCCCGACGGTGCGCGACGGCGCCAGGTCGTGCGTCATCAGCTCGAAACCGAGCACGTCGTCGGCGGCGTAGCCCTCCGAGGCGGCCACCCGCGCGAGGAAGCCGCCGGCGCCGGCGGTGCCCCAGATCGCGTGCAGGTGCCGCTGCGGATCGAGCTCGACGCCCTTGCGGTTCTCCGAGAGGTGGATCGCCAGCTGGGGCACGCGCAACAGCGGCTCGTCGATGCGCACCAGCGTGTGCACGACCCTGCCGCCCTCGCGCACCGCGATCCGCCCGGACACGCCGAGGTCGCGGTCGAGCCAGGAGTTGAGCCACGCCCCGCCGTAGGGCTCCAGGAGCACCTGCGCCAGCCCCGCCGATTCCGCGTCGTGATGCTGCTTGACGCGCAGGTTCGGGCTGTCGGTGTGGCCGCCGACGATGCGGAACGCCGGGAGCTCGCCGTGCTCGCAGTGCGAGGAGTCGAAGGCGATGATCGAGCCGCCGCGCACCACGAAGTACTTGCCGGGGCCCGGCCACACGTCGTGCTCGACGAGCTCGGTGTACCCCGCGTCACCGAGCCGGCGGGCCACCGTCTGGCAGACGTGGAAGGGCGACGGGGAGGCGTCGACGAAGGCGCACAACCCGTCCGCGGTGGCTCGGCCGGTAGCCATCAGGCCGACAGCACCGCGTCCAGCGCGGAGTAGAAGATGCCCAGGCCGTCGTCCGACGGTCCGGTGAGCGCCTCGGTGGCGTGCTCCGGGTGCGGCATGAGGCCGACGATGCGGCCGTCGGCCGAGCTGATCCCGGCGATGTCGCGCTGCGAGCCGTTCGGATTGCCGCCCACGTAGCGGAAGGCGACGCGGCCCTCGCCCTCCAGCTCGTCGAGCACCGCCTCGGACGCCTGGAAGCGTCCCTCGGCGTTCTTGACCGGGATCAGGATCTCGGCGCCGGACTCGTAGCGCGAGGTCCACGCGGTGTTCGTGGCCTCGACCCGCAGCCACTGGTCGCGGCAGACGAAGTGCAGCCCCTCGTTCCGGGTGAGCGCGCCGGGGAGCAGGCCCGCCTCGCACAGGATCTGGAAGCCGTTGCAGATGCCGAGCACCGGCATGCCCTTGCCCGCGGCCTCGACGACCTCGGTCATGACGGGGGCGAGGGAGGCGATGGCGCCGGCGCGCAGGTAGTCGCCGTAGGAGAAGCCGCCGGGCACGACGACCGCGTCGACGCCCTGGAGGTCGTGGTCCTTGTGCCAGAGGGCGACGGCCTCGCCGCCGGCCCGCTCCACCGCGCGCGCCGCGTCGACGTCGTCGAGCGTGCCGGGGAACGTGATGACGCCGACGCGGGTCATGCGTCGACCCGGGTGACGGTGAAGTCCTCGATGACGGTGTTGGTGAGCACCTCGGCCGCGATCTTCTCGAGCTGGTCGTCGCTCAGGTCGCCGTCGACCTCGAGCTCGAACCGCTTGCCCTGCCGCACATCCGCGACACCGGCGAAGCCGAGGCGGTCGAGTGCGCCGACGATCGCCTTCCCCTGCGGGTCCAGGATCTCGGCCTTCGGCATCACGTCCACCACAATCCGTGCCACGTTGCGGCTCCCTCTCGATTCGACCGCGCGCTCGGGTGTCGATCGCGCTGTGATGACAGTTTACGTCCGCTCGGAACCGAGCGGCGGAGCGCGTCGCGACAACCGCCGTGGCCCCGCGGAAACTGAGCGATACTGGCGACATGCGACTCACCCACTTCCACCATTCGTGCGTCCTCGTGGAGATGTCCGAGACGCGCGTCCTCTTCGACCCGGGCACGTTCTCGCACGGCTTCGAGGGCCTCACCGGGCTGGACGCGATCGTCGTCACCCACCAGCACCCCGATCACATCGACCCCGCCCGGATCGACGCCCTCGTCGACGCCAATCCCGACGCCCAGCTGTTCGCCGATCCCACCACCGCGGCCGCGCGCGGCGGGCGCTGGATCGCGGCGCTCCCCGGCCACGACTACGGGATCGGCAACCTCATCGCGCGGGCCGTGGGCGGCACGCACGCGGTGATCCACCCCGACCTGCCGACGATCGACAACACGTCGATCCTGCTGGGCGACGAGGAGCGCATCGGCCGCTTCTACCACCCCGGGGACGCGCTCTTCGTGCCCGACGTCCCCGTCGAGGTGCTGGGCCTGCCAGTGAACGCACCGTGGTGCCGGATCAGCGAGACGGTCGACTTCTTCCGGGCCGTGAACCCCACCGTCGCGGTGCCCATCCACGACGCCCTTCTCTCCGCGGAGGGCTCGGGCATCTACCTCGGCCGGCTCGCGGACATGCGCCCCGACGGTGCTGACTTCATCCCGTGGGGCGCGGAGGAGACGCGCGAGTTCTGACCGGCGGCCGCCGATCCGGGCGGGCGGCCCCGCCACCCCTGCACACCGTGGTATGACCTAGGTCACATCCTTCGGAAGGGGAACTTCACAGTGTCACCCGAGGTGATCGCGCTCGCCGTCCTCGTCGTCGTCTTTCTGATCGCGACGGTCCGCGGCGCCAACATGGGCGCGCTCGCCCTCGTCGCCGCCTTCGTCGTCGGCCTGGCGGTGTTCGGCGTCGACTCGAAGGAGGTGCTCAAGGGCTTCCCCGCCGAGCTCTTCGTGATCCTCGTCGGCGTCACCTATCTGTTCGCGCTGGCGAAGAACAACGGCACCGTCGACTGGATCGTGCACGGCGCGGTGCGGGCCGTCCGCGGCCGGGTGGCGCTGATCCCCTGGGCGATGTTCGCGGTGTGCGCCGTGGTGACCGCGATCGGCGCGGTCAGCCCCGCCGCCGTCGCCATCGTCGCGCCGGTGGCCGCCGGCTTCGCGGTGCGCTACCGCATCCACCCCGTGCTCATGGGGATGATGGTGGTGCAGGGCGCCACCGCGGGGAGCTTCTCCCCCATCGGCATCTTCGGATCGATCACCAACGGCGTGGTCGACGCCAACCACCTGCCGGGCAGCCCGCTCTTCCTGTTCGGTTCGACGTTCCTCGCCTGCGCGGCGATCGCCGTCGTCGCGTTCGCCGCCTTCGGCGGGCGCGAACTGGTCGCACGCGGAGCGGACGCCGACGCCATGGCAACGCTGGGAACGACCGCCGAGGCCGCCTCCCACGCCGCGACGTCGGCCGCCCGCCCGACGACCGAGCCGCACTCGGCCGTCGAGGTGCAACGCCTCGCCGCGGACAGCGCCGACGACCGCGGCGATGACGCGACGCGGCTCGACGCACAGCGGATCGGCACCCTCGCCGGTCTCGTGGCCCTCATCGTCGGCGCCCTCGGCTTCGACCTCGACGTCGGCTTCACCGCCCTGGGCATCGCGGTCGTCCTCACGCTCGCCTTCCCGGACTCCGCGAAGGACGCCGTGGAGAAGATCAGCTGGAGCACGGTCCTGCTCATCGCCGGCATCGTCACCTACGTGGCCCTGCTCCAGAAACAGGGCGTGGTCGACTGGCTCGGCGACGGGGTGGCGAAGGTCGGTTCGCCGCTGGTCGCAGCCCTGCTGATCTGCCTGATCGGCGCCGTGGTCTCCGCGTTCGCCTCCACCACCGGCATCATCGGCGCGCTGATCCCGCTCGCCGTGCCCTTCCTGCTCACCGATCAGGTAAGCGCCGTCGGACTGATCGCCGCACTCGCCATCTCGAGCTCGGTCGTCGACTGCAGCCCGTTCTCCACGAACGGCGCCCTGGTGGTCGCGAACTCCGAGCCCGATCGCCGCGACATGGTCTTCCGGCGGCTCATGCAGTGGGGGATGTCGATCGTCGTACTCGGTCCGCTCATCGCCTGGGCGGTGCTGGTCGTGCCGACCGCCTGACCCGCGGTCGGCCGCGGGTGAATCAGGCGGCGACGAGGATCCGGGCGCGGTGCTCGTAGACGGTGGCCGCCGCGCCGTGGTGCAGGGCGAGGTCGACGGCGTCGAGCATCGTGCGCGAGACGGTCGACGAGGCGAGCCGGCGGGCGTCGACCGCCAGACGGAGCGTGCCGCCCCGTCGGGCGATGCGGTTGGCCTGCGCGAGCAGCGCACGGCACCACCAGGGCTCGCTGAGGAAGCCGTCGCCGATGCCGAGCACGCGCGCCTTCTCCTCCTCGCCGGTGACGAGGTCGGTGATCGCGGTGTAGCCGAGGTTCGTCCGGAACCCGGCGTTCGGCAGCGCGAGCACCGCGCCGGTGGAGGCGTTCCAGCGGGGCGCGGCGAAGACCCGGGTGCGCAGGCCGACGGTCTCCAGGACGCGGTCGGCGGCGGCGAGCCGCAGCCCCGCCTCGTGCGCGCCGAGGGTCGAGAACTCGGCGCGGCGCCGCTTCGTCGCTGCCTGGTCGTAGCCGTTGAGCACGATCGCATCGCCCCCGGCCCGGCGCTCCCGCAGGAAGGACTGGGTCGACGGGTCGTCGAGCAGCTTGTACTTGCCCTTCAGGCGGGGCGCCACGAGCAGCGAGACGGGCACGCCGCGCTCGTCCATCCGGGCCGCGAACCGTTCCGCGTCCGCGCGGGTGGCGTCGGAGAGGGCGGAGACGGAGACGTACAGCGGCGAGCTCATATCCGCAGTGTGCGCGCCCCAGGTGTCCCGTTCGGGGATGGAAGGTTACGTGTCGCCCAACTGGCCGGTCAGGCGGGGAGAACGGCCTCGATCGCGCCGACGACCTCGTCGGACTCGGGCTCGGTGCGCGGGCGGAAGCGCTGCACGCTCGCGTGGTCCGGCGCGATCAGGAACTTCTCGAAGTTCCACTGGATGTCGCCGGCCTCGCCCTCGGCGTCGGCGGTCTTCGTCAGCTCCGCGTAGAGCGGGTTCCGGTTCTCGCCGTTGACCTCGGTCTTCTCCAGCAGCGGGAAGGTGACGCCGTAGCTCGTGGAGCAGAACGTCGCGATCTCCTCGGCGGTGCCGGGCTCCTGGCCCGCGAACTGGTTGCAGGGCACGCCGAGCACCGTCAGGCCGCGGTCGGCGTAGCGGGTCGCGAGGGCCTCCAGGCCGGCGTACTGCGGGGTCAGGCCGCACTTGCTGGCGACGTTGACGACGAGCACGGCCCGGCCGGCGTAGTCGGCGAGGGAGGTGGCGGCACCGTCGAGCGTGGTGAGGGCGATGGAGTCGAGAGCGGTCATGCGCCCGAGCCTACGCGGAGGTGTAACGCAGGACACATCTATCTCGATTGCGCAATGGTTGCGCGAGAGTTATCGTTTTTAGGTGCAAGCAACCTCCACGGACGTGACTCCCGAGGACCTCACCGCGGTCTTCGGCGAGTTCATGGGCCGACTCATGTGCAATGTCACGCAGGAGAGTCTGGGCACGATGCTGTCGTCGGACATCACCGCGCACCAGTTCCACATCCTGCTGCAGCTCACGGCCGCCGAGGCCCCGCTCCCGATCAACCGGCTCGCCGATGATCTGGGGCTGTCCGTCGCCGCCACGGGACGCAACGTGGAGAAACTTGTCCAGCTCGAGATGGTGGATCGGCGTGAGGACGCCTCGGACCGCCGGATCAAGAACCTGACCATCACCGACCTCGGGCGAAAAACAGTTGCGTCCGCGGTCAGCGACAAGCACCGTGAGGTGCTGAGTTTCGCGGAGCGGCTCCCGCTCGCGCTGCGCATCAGGCTGCACGACGTGATGGTCGAGATCCTCGACGAGGGCCTGATCCCTCCGAACCCCTTCTTCACCGCAATGAAAGAGAACGCATGAGTACCGAGAACACGCTCGACAAGAGCGAGATCCCGCACGCGGGTGAGGGCCTCGACCGTCGCGTCCTGATGGTGGCCGGCGTGGTCGTCCTCGGGTCGATCATGGCCATTCTGGACATGACGATCGTGGCGGTCGCGCAGAACACCTTCCAGTCGCAGTGGGGCGCATCGCCCGCCACCGTCGCCTGGACGATGACCGGCTACACCCTGGCGCTCGCCGCCGTGATCCCCGTGACCGGCTGGGCCGCAGACCGATTCGGCACCAAGCGGCTCTACATGACGGCCACGGCGCTGTTCGTGGCGGGTTCGGCGCTGTGCGCCACCGCGACCTCGATCGACCTGCTGATCCTGTACCGGGTCCTCCAGGGCCTCGGCGGCGGCATGCTCATGCCGCTCGGCATGATGATCCTGACCCGGGCCGCCGGCCCGGAGCGCATCGGCCGCGTCATGGCCGTGCTCGGCATCCCGATGCTGCTCGGCCCCATCGGCGGCCCGATCCTCGGCGGCTGGCTGATCGAGTCCTTCTCGTGGCACTGGATCTTCCTGATCAATGTCCCGATCGGCGCGATCGCGATCATCTACGCCTGGTTCGTGCTCGACAAGGACGAGCCCGTCAAGGGCCAGAAGTTCGACCTCGTCGGCTTCGTCCTGCTCTCGCCCGGCCTCGCCCTGTTCCTGTTCGGCATCTCCTCGATCCCCGAGGCGCAGTCGGATTCGTCGATGTACACCGAGCGCGTCATTCCGGCGACCATCGTCGGCCTCGTGCTGATCGTCGCGTTCGTGTTCTGGGCGCTGCGCGCCAGGCTGCCGCTGCTCGACCTGCGGCTGTTCAAGAACCGGAACATGACCGTCGCCATGATCACCTTCGCGATGTTCGCGATGGCCTTCTTCGGCAGCTCGATCCTGTACGCGCAGTACTTCATCGGCATCCGCGGCGAGTCGACCCTGATGGCCGGCCTGCTGCTCGCCCCGCAGGGCCTCGGCGCCATGCTGACCATGCCGATCGCCGGCGTACTCACCGACAAGATGGGCCCGGGCAAGTTCGTCATGACCGGCCTCGCGCTGATCACGGGCGGCATGATCGCCTTCACGCAGCTCACCGCGGAGACCCCGTACTGGATCCTGCTGGGCTCGCTGCTCATCCAGGGCCTCGGCATGGGGATGACGATGATGCCGACCATGTCGGCCGCGATCCGCACCCTGGCACCCGAGTCCATCTCCCGCGGTTCCACGCTGACGAACATCGTCCAGCAGATCGCCGCGTCGATGGGTACCGCGATCTTCTCGGTGCTGTTCACCAACTGGCTCACCAACGCGGGCCCGGCGATGCAGACCCCGCAGGGCGAGAAGCACACCGGCGCGCTGGCCTTCGGCCTGAACTCGAGCCCCGAGGCCCGCGAGGGCGGCATCGCGATGTTCCAGGGCGAGAGCGGCTTCTCGAAGTTCCTGCACGACAACCTGCCGTTCGCGGCGGAGGCGTTCGGGAACACCTACTTCGTGGCCGCGATCCTGGTCGCGCTGTGCATCATCCCGGCGTTCTTCCTGCCCCGCACCCACGAGGCGGACACCGAGGCCGCCGAGCGCCAGATGGTCATGCCGCACTGATCATCGCCTGATACGACGAGTGCCCGGTCCCCGATGGGGGCCGGGCACTTCTCGTTTCCGCGGGAGCGCTACCGGGTGACGGTGAAGGTCACGCTCGGCAGCACGGTGAAGAGCGTGTCCACCGGGGCCGTGTAGCGGCTGATCGCCGCGGCGTCGCCCCGATCACCGGCGGCGCAGGTGTAGGCGACGGTGCGGCGTGGCGCAGCGCCGGCCGCCCGGTACGTCAGGCGGGTGGTCGACGCGCCGGGGCAGGGCGTGCCCGTGGCCGGCGCCGGCAGCGACGCCGCGTTCTGCACGAGCGCCCGCTGCGTCGCGTAGTCGAGCCGCTTCGTCTCCGTCTTCGCGGGATCGGCCGTCCCGTCGACGGTGCCGTAGCCACCGACCTTCGCCGTGGCGACGCCGCCGCGCACCGTGATGACGTACTCGACGTGGTACTCCGGCGCCGTGGACGGCCCGACGTGCGAGTAGGTCACCGTCGGGCTGCCGGCATCGGGTTCCGCCTGGACCGGGGCCACAGCTACGAGCGGGAGCGCGGCGCACGCGACGCCCGCGACGAGCTTCTTCATGACTGCAAGCTACTGCGCGGCGCCCAGCCTGTCGAGGACCCAGGCGTACTCGAACGCCGTCTCGCGCCACTTCGCGTACCGCCCGCTGACGCCGGCGTGGCCGGCGACCATCTCGGTCTTGAGCAGGATCTGGTCGCCGGACGTGCTGTGGTCGAGGAGCTTCGCCACCCACTTCGCGGGCTCCGTGGGGAGCACGCGGGTGTCGTTGAGCGAGGTGGTGGCGAGGATCGCCGGGTAGGGCTTCGCGGCGACGTTCTCGTACGGCGAGTAGTCGCGCATGTACCGGTACACCTCGGCGCTCTCGAGCGGGTTGCCCCACTCGTCCCACTCCCCCACGGTGAGCGGCAGGCTCGGGTCGAGGATCGAGGTGAGCGGGTCCACGAAGGGCACGTCGGCGACGATGCCGGAGAACAGCTCCGGCGCCAGGTTCGCGACGGCGCCCACGAGCAGGCCGCCGGCGCTGCCGCCCATCGCCACCAGCCGCCGCGGCTCCGCGCGGCCGGTGTCCACGAGATGTCGTGCGACGTCGACGAAGTCGGTGAAGGTGTTCCGCTTCTCCAGCTGCTTGCCATGGTCGTACCAGGCGCGCCCCATCTCGCCGCCGCCGCGCACGTGCGCCACGACGAACGCCACGCCGCGGTCCATGAGCGAGAGCCGGGCGACCGAGAACCACGGGTCGAGCGTGGCCTCGTACGAGCCGTACCCGTACAGCAGGGTGGGGGCCGGACCGTCGCCGGTGTCCTTGCGACGCACCACGGACACGGGGATCCGCGCACCGTCGCCGGCGGTCACCCAGAGCCGCTCGGCGGTGTACAGCGAGGCGTCGTAGCCGGGGACGTTGGCCCGCTTGAGCACCGTCTGCTCCCCCGTCGCCGGGTCGAGCTCGAGGACGGTGCCCGGGGTCACGAAGGACTCGTAGGCGAGGCGCAGCCGCGGCGCGTCCCACTCCGGGTTCGCGGCGGGACCGAGGTTCACCAGCTCCTCGCCCGGGTCCCACTCGGTGAACTCCGGCGCGGCCGTGGCCGCGGCGAGCGCGAGGCGGGGCAGGCCGCCCCGTCGGTACCCGAGGGCGAGCCGTCGGGCGTAGGCGTCCACGTACTCGAGCCGCACGTCGTCACGGTGCGGAACGAGGACCGTCCACTCCTCGGGAGCGTCGACGGAGGCCGACGCCAGTTCGAAGTTGATGCCGGTGCGATTGTGCAGGAACAGGAACCGGTCCTCGCCGCCGAGGACCGCGTGCTCCACCGAGTACTCGACGTCCTCCTCACGGGGCCGCAGAACGCGGAACTCGCCCGTCGGATCGGTGGCGTCGAGGACGTGCGTCTCGGAGCTCAGCGTCGACGAGGCGGCGATCATGAGGTACTTCTCGCTGCGGGTCAGCCCGATGCCGACGCCGAAGCGCTGGTCCGTCTCGTGGAAGACCTTCACGTCAGCTGCGGTCGAACCGATCTCGTGTCGCCAGATCGTGTCGGCGCGCCACGCGTCGTCGACGGTGGTGTAGAACAGGTGCCGCCCGTCGAGGGCCCAGGTGGCCCCGTAGAAGGCGTTCTCGACCGTGTCGGGCAACAGCTCGCCCGTGTCGATGTTCCGCACGCGCAGCGTGAACCGCTCGTCGCCGTCGGTGTCCAGCGAGAAGGCGAGGAGGGCACCGTCGGGCGAGACGGAGGCGGCGCCGACGGCGATGTACTCGTGCCCCTCGGCCTCGACGTTGAGGTCGAGGAGCACCTGCTCGCCGGGCAGCGGCTCGTCGGAGAGGACCGGCGGGGTCCAGTCGTCGGGTCCGGTGATCGGTGCGCGGCAGTGGATCCCGTACTGCTTACCCTCGACGGTGCGCGCGTAGTACCAGTATCCCTTGCGGCGCTGCGGGACCGACATGTCGGTCTCCTGGGTGTGCGCCTTGATCTCACCGAAGATCGCCTCGCGCAGTGGCTCGTGGGCCGCGGTGGCCGCCTCGGTGAAGGCGTTGTGGGCGCGGAGGTAGTCGAGCACCTCCGCGTCGGAGGTGTCGGCGAGCCAGGCGTAGTCGTCGATCACGGTGTCGCCGTGGAAGGTCCGCGGGGCCGGAACCTTCTTCGCGACGGGCTGGGCCGGGGCGCTCATGCCGCTCCGCCCGGCCAGTCGGCGAAGCTCAGGCCCGAGATGCGCTCGTAGGCCTCGATGTAGCGGGCGCGGGTGCGCTCCACCACGTCGGCGGGCAGGGGTGGCGGCGGGGTGCCGGTGTCGGTGGACCAGCCGGATTCCTTGGTGAGCCAGTCGCGCACGATCTGCTTGTCGAAGCTGGGCAGGGCCTTGCCGGGCTCGTAGAGCGCGCCGTCCCAGTAGCGGGAGGAGTCGGGCGTGAGCACCTCGTCGGCGAGGAGGAGGTCCCCGTCGGAGCTGCGACCGAACTCGAACTTGGTGTCCGCGAGGATGATCCCGCGTTCGCGGGCGATGTCGGCGCCGCGCGCGTAGACGTCGAGGGTGAGCTCGCGCAGCCGCGTCGCCAGCTCGAGGCCGACGTCCTCGGCGACGCGCTCGAAGGAGACGTTCTCGTCGTGGTCGCCGACGGCGGCCTTGGTCGCGGGGGTGAAGATCGGCGGGTCGATGCGGCTGCCGTCGACCAGGCCCTCCGGGAGGGGCACGCCGCACACCTCGCCGTTCGCGCGGTACTCCTTGAGGCCGGAGCCCGTGAGGTAGCCGCGGGCGACGCACTCCACCGGCACCATGTCGAGCCGGCGCGTGACGAGCGCGCGGCCCAGCACCGACTCGGGGATGCGCGGATCATCGGCCGGCCCGGCCAGATGGTTCGGCACGCCGAGCGCGTCGAAGAAGAAGACCGACATCGCCGTGAGCACGCGCCCCTTGTCGGGGATCGCGGTGTCCAGGATGTAGTCGTAGGCGCTGATCCGGTCGCTCGCGACGAGCAGCAGGTGCTCGTCGTCGATCTCGTACAGCTCGCGGACCTTGCCCGAGTAGATCGGCGTGTATTCGCTCAGTTCAGGACGCACTCCGCCACCCTATCGCCTGACGGTTCCCCGCGGATTCGGCGGGCGAATCGCAGGTCGCGGCCGCCGGAACCGCAGGGAACCGGTGGGTCAGAGGATGGGGGCGGGGGTGTAGCCGGCGGCGTCGGGGTACTTCGCGACCAGTTGCTCGACGTCGGCGACGACCTGGGCGACCTGGGCCTCGGCGGCGCCGGTGAAGGCGGCGCGGTCCGCCAGCGCCGCATCGAGATCCGCGCGCGACAGGCCGAGGCGGGAGTCACCGGCGAGGCGATCCAACAGGTCGGGCTCCTTGCCCTCCTCGCGCATCGCCAGCGCGACGGCGACGGCGTGCTCCTTGATCGCCTCGTGCGCGACCTCGCGGCCGACGCCCGCGCGCACCGCGGCCATGAGCACGCGGGTGGTGGCGAGGAAGGGCAGGTAGCGGTTCAGCTCGTTCTCGATCACGGCCGGGTAGGCGCCGAACTCGTCGAGGACGGTCAGGAAGGTCTCGAAGAGGCCGTCGATCGCGAAGAACGAGTCCGGCAGGGCCACGCGGCGGATCACGGAGCAGAAGACGTCGCCCTCGTTCCACTGCGAGCCCGCCATCTCGGCCGCCATCGAGCCGTAGCCGCGCAGGATCACGGTGAGGCCGTTGACGCGCTCGCAGGAGCGGGTGTTCATCTTGTGCGGCATCGCGGAGCTGCCCACCTGGCCGGGCTGGAAGCCCTCGGTGACCAGTTCGTGCCCGGCCATGAGCCGGATCGTCGTGGCCATCGACGACGGTCCCGCCGCCACCTGGACCAGGGCGCTCACCACGTCGTGATCGAGCGAGCGCGGGTACACCTGGCCGACGGAGACGAAGGACTGCGAGAAGCCCAGGTGCTCCGCCACCCGCGACTCCAGCTCGGCGAGCTTGGCGGCGTCGCCGCCGAGGAGGTCGAGCATGTCCTGCGAGGTGCCCATCGGGCCCTTGATGCCGCGCAGCGGGTAGCGGCCGATGAGGTCCTCGAGGCGGGCGATCGCCACCAGCAGCTCGTTGGCGGCGGACGCGAAGCGCTTGCCCAGCGTCGTGGCCTGCGCCGCGACGTTGTGCGAGCGGCCCGCCATCACGACGGACGAGTACTGCGCGGCCCGCTCGGCGAGCCGGGCCGCCACGGCCACGGCGTGGTCGCGGACGTACTCCAGCGAGCGCAGCACCTGCAGCTGCTCGACGTTCTCCGTCAGGTCGCGCGAGGTCATGCCCTTGTGGATCTGCTCGAAGCCCGCGAGGTCGCTGAACTCCTCGATCCGCGCCTTCACGTCGTGCCGGGTGATCCGCTCGCGCTCCGCGATCGACGCCAGGTCCACCTGGTCGACGACCTTCTCGTAGGCCTCGACGGCACCGTCGGGCACGTCGATCCCGAGGTCGCGCTGCGCCTTGAGCACCGCGATCCACAGCTGGCGCTCCAGCACGATCTTGTACTCCGGCGACCACAGCTCGCGCATGCGCGGGCTGGCGTACCGGTTGGCGAGGACGTCGGGGATGCGGGGAGTGCTCACCCCGCGATTATCTCATGCACGGATGACGCACCCGACCGTGGAAGGAACGGGGCTCCGCTCAGGGATGCAGGGGCGCGAGATCGTCGACGACGGTGCCGAGCGCCTCGCGCACGGCGCGGGGCACGTCCGCCCCGTGGGTGGTCAACGCCGCGAGGACGGCGCCGTCCTCGATGGCCATCAGCCGATCGACGCCCGGCCCCGTCGCCCGCCGACCCGAGCGGGTGAGCACCTCGACGTGCAGCTCCGCCAGGACGTTCCGGACCTGCGCCTGCAGGCGGGTGAGCTCGGGATCCCGCGTGCACAGCACCATCCGCTCGTACCGCGAGACCAGCGCGCCGCGCTCGGCGGCGGTGTCGCAGGCGAAGAAGACCGAGGTGAGGAGCTTCGCGAGCGCCGAATCGCCGCGCTTGCGCCGGCTCACGGCCTCTACGCGGCCGCGGACCGCGGCGAGGTCCAGCTCGCCCGCGTACGCGACGGCGTTGGACAGCAGGTCGCCCAGCGACTCGAAGTAGTAGGTCGTGGCCGCCAGGGGGATGTGCGCACGGTGCGCCACCGCCCTGTGCCGCACCGATTCGAAGCCGCCCTCGACGAGGAGCTCCCCGGCCGCCGCCACAAGGGCCGCGCGCCGGCGCTCACCCTTGGGCGTGGTCGCGGCTGTCATCTGGGACATGCTGCCAGCACGTCCCGCCCGGCCTGAGGGTTTCGACCAAATCGTCGGCACCCATCCGCGCCGACATCGGACAAAAGCGCTACTGCAAGGCCTGGTGACCGATGTCCGTGCGGAAATGACTGCCCGGCAGCTTGATCCGCTCGAGCTTGGCGTAGGCGTCCGCGCGGGCCGCTCCCAGGTCGTCGCCGACACCGACCACGTTGAGCACGCGGCCGCCGTTCGAGACGAGGCGTCCGTCGGCGTCGACGGCCGTCCCGGCGTGGTAGATCCCCGCGCCGTCGGCGCCGGTGATGACGTCGCCCTTGCGCGGCGTCGCCGGGTAGTTCTCGGCGGCGAGCACCACGGTGATAGCCGCACCGTCGCGCCACCGGAGCGGGGGCAGCGCGCCGAGCGCGCCCGTGGCGGTGGCGTTCAGCGCCTCGCCGAGCGGCGACTCCAGGAGGCTCAGCACGGCCTGCGTCTCGGGGTCGCCGAAGCGGCAGTTGAACTCGACGACGGCCGGCCCCTCGGAGCCCATGGCGAGGCCCGCGTAGAGCAGGCCGGAGAACGGGGTGCCGCGGCGCACCATCTCGCGCGCGACGGGCCGCACGACGGTCTCGACGATCTCGTCGACCGCGCCGTCGGCGAGCCAGGGCAGCGGGGCGTAGGCGCCCATGCCGCCTGTGTTGGGGCCGGTGTCGCCGTCGCCGACGCGCTTGTGGTCCTGCGCGGGCAGCAGCGGGACGACATCCTCACCGTCGACGAGGCAGAACAGGGAGACCTCGGGGCCGTCGAGGAAGGACTCGAGCAGCGCGGGCCGGCCGGACTCGATGAGGTCGGCGGCGTGCGCCCGGGCCGCGGCGCGGTCCGCGGTGACGACGACGCCCTTGCCAGCGGCCAGGCCGTCGTCCTTGACGACCCAGGTGGGTCCGAAGCGGTCGAGCGCGGCGTCGATCTCCGCGGGGCTGTCGACGATCTCGCTGCGCGCGGTGCGCACGCCGGCGGCGTCCATGACGTCCTTGGCGAAGGCCTTCGAGCCCTCGATCTGCGCCGCGGCGGCGGACGGGCCGAAGACGGCGATGCCGCTGGCCCGGACCGCGTCGGCGACGCCGAGGACCAGCGGGACCTCGGGGCCGATCACCACGAGGTCGGCGCCGAGGCGCTCGGCGAGCGCCGCGACCTCGTCGCCGGAGGAGGCGTCGACGTCGTGGTTCGTCGCGATCGCCGCGGTGCCCGGGTTGCCCGGGGCCGCATGGAGCTCGGTGACCTGCGGGTCACGGGTGAGCGCGTCGAGGAGGGCGTGTTCGCGGCCGCCGGTGCCGATGACGAGTACTCGCACGGCCATGACACTACCGGGCACCTCCACTAGCCTGGCCCCATGGCATCCGTCTTCTCGAAGATCATCGCCGGCGAGCTCCCGGGCCGGTTCGTGTACCAGGACGATTCGGTGGTGGCGTTCCTGACCATCGGCCCCCTCACGCAGGGCCACGTGCTGGTGGTGCCGCGCGAGGAGGTGGACCACTGGGAGTCGATCGACGACGAGCTGTGGGCCCACCTCAACGACGTCGCACGCAAGATCGGTCGGGCGGTCAAGCGCGCCTTCGACGCGCCGCGCGCGGGCCTGATCGTCGCCGGCTTCGAGATCCCGCACCTGCACCTGCACGTCTTCCCGGCGTACGGGCTCACCGACTTCGACTTCACCAACGTCGACCCGAACCCGAGCGCCGATTCGCTCGACGAGGCCCAGACCAAGATCGTCGAGGCGCTCGCCGCGGAGTGACCGCGGTCAGCGGGGCAGGCGCACTGTGAACGTCGCGCCCTCCCCCGGCGCGGTGTCGACGGTGACGGTGCCCCCGTGCCGCTCGACGATGCCGTGGACGATCGACAGGCCCAGGCCCGCGCCGCCGCTGCCGCGGCTGCGGGAGGAGTCGGTGCGGTAGAAGCGTTCGAAGACGCGCGCGGCCTCGTCGGGCTCCATCCCCGGCCCGGTGTCGGCGACGGACAGCACCACCGCGCCCGGCTCCTCGGCGAGCCGGACGCGCACCGTCGCCTCGTCGGGCGTGTGCCGCAGCGCGTTCGAGACCAGGTTGGTGACCACCTGGTGCAGGCGGTCCCGGTCGCCGGTCAGTGCGACGGGGCCGGCACCGTCGACCTCGAGCGCGATGTCCCGGCCCGGCTCGCGTGCCTGCGCGGCGTGCACCACGTCGTCGGCGACCGCGGTGAGGTCGACGGTGTCCGAGGCCAGCGGCCGGCGGGCGTCCAGGCGCGCAAGCAGCAGGAGATCCTCCACGAGCAGGCCCATCCGCTCCGCCTCGGACTCGATGCGCGACATGACGAAGCCGGTGTCGTCGGTGGCGCCCTGCCGGTACAGCTCGGCGAAGCCGCGGATCGACGTGAGCGGGGTACGCAGCTCGTGCGAGGCGTCGCCGACGAAACGGCGCATCCGCTCCTCGTCGGCGCGCGCCCGCTCCTCCGACGATGCGACGCGGTCGAACGAGTCCTGGACCTGGTGCAGCATCGTGTTGATCGACGTCGAGAGCCGGCCGACCTCGGTGTGCGGCGGCGCCTCGGGGACGCGGCGCGTGAGGTCCCCCGCCGCGATGGCCTCGGCGGTGGCCTCCACCTCCTCGAGCGGGCGGAGCGAGCGCCGCACCACGAGGTAGCCGAGGCCGCCCGCGATGACGAGGACGCCGCCGCCGATGAGCAGTTCCAGCACGATCATGGCGCGCAGGGTCGAATCGACGTCCGAGAGCGTGACCGCGACGAAGGCCACGCCGTACTGCGAACTCGACTGCACGACGCGCCACTGCGGCCCCTTGCCGCCGACGGAGCGCACGGTGACGGCGTCGCCGTGCAGGTCGCCGAGGCCGGACAGGTCCGGCTGCTCGGTGAAATCGGGGTTGCTGATCCGCAGCTGGGTGCCGTCCGGCAGGAAGACCGCCTGGTAGAAGCGGGTGGGCGGAGGCTTGCTGCCGCGCACCGGCTCCGGCAGGCTCGGCTTCGGGCGGGCCCAGGTGTCGGCGGCCTGCCGCAGCGTCTGATCCTCGCGGGAGAGGAGCTGATCCTTCATCGCCGCGGTCAGTGCGGTGCCGGAGGCGAGCAGGCCCAGGAAGACGAGGCCGACGACCAGCGCAACGAGCGATAGGCGCAGCGGCACGCGGGACGCGAACGAGGTGTTCGGGGTCGAACCCATGCGGGCCTACCGGGGTTCGCGGAGTACGTACCCCACGCCGCGGAGGGTGTGGATCAGCCGCTTCTCGCCCGTGTCGACCTTGCGGCGCAGGTAGGAGACGTAGGACTCGACGACGTTGACGTCGCCGCCGAAGTCGTAGTGCCAGACGTGGTCGAGGATCCTCGGCTTCGACAGCACCACCCCGGCGTTGACCATGAAGTAGCGCAGCAGCGTGAACTCGGTGGGTGAGAGCGAGACCAGCTCGCCCGCCTTCCACACCTCGTGCGTCTCGTCGTCCAGCTCGAGGTCGGCGAAGGTCAGGCGGGTCGAGGCCTCGTCCTCGCCGAAGCCGTGGCGCCGCAGCAGCACGTTGATCCGGGCCACGACCTCCTCGAGGCTGAACGGCTTGGTGACGTAGTCGTCGCCGCCCAGCGTGAGGCCGGCGACCTTGTCCTCGACCGAATCGCGCGCCGTGAGGAACAGCGCGGGCGCCTCGATGCCGTCCTGGCGCAGCCGCTTGAGCAGGCCGAGGCCGTCCATGCCCGGCATCATGATGTCGAGCACCATGACGTCGGGCCGGAAGGTGCGCACGCGATCGAGCGCGGCGGGGCCGTCCGGGGCAACCGCCACGTCGAAGCCCTGGAACTTCAGGCTGACCTGCAGCAGCTCCCGGATGCTCTGCTCGTCGTCGACCACGAGCACGCGGGGCATCGATTCGTCTTTCGCACTGGACACACCGCCATAGTGCACCGTCGGGCGTCCGGGACTCTGACGACTCGCTGTCAGTTCCCTGTGAACGTCGCGCTCGCGCCTCGCCCGCTACAGGGAGGCGAGGATCTCCGGGGTCACCGGGTCGACGATGTCCTGCACCTCGGGGTGCTTGGACACGTACCGCTTGACCAGCGGGCACACCGGGACCACGCGCTTGCCCGCGGCGCGGGTGTCCTCCAGCGCGTCGTGCACGAGGATGCCGCTCAGGCCGCGGCCGGAGAACTTCTCGTCGAGCTCGGTGTGCGGGAAGATGCGCTGCTCACCGCGGTCGATGAACACGGTGAAGCCGGCGAGCTCCCCGTCGACGGTGATGTCGTAGCGTCCCTCGGCGTCGTTGCGGGCGACGGCGACGGTCTCGGTGTTCTCGGTCATTGCGGGTTCCTCCTGCGGGGCTTGAGCCGGGTGGTCGGAAGCGGGGGCGCCGGCAGGTACTGATCGTCGCGCCATCCGCTCACACTGCCGAAACGCGCGGCACGCGCCTGCCATTCCTCGCGGTACTCGACGATCTCGTCGTGGGTGCGGCCGACGAAGTTCCACCACATGACGATGTCCTCGTCGAAGGGGACGCCGCCGAGCAGGACCACGCGCGCGTCCTCCTCGGTGGGGTTGTGCAGGCGGAGGCCGCCGAGGCCTGGCCCGGCGTAGCCGAGGTCGCCCCAGGCGAGGGCGACACCGTCGAACAGCAGCTTCTGCGTGTCGAGCAGGACGCCGTGCTCGAAGGTGGGGTCGACGGCGAGGCTGACCCGCGCGCCGGGGCGCAGGATCAGCTCCGCGCCGAGCAGCGGGGTGGCCGTGAAGACCGGCGAGGTGCTGTCGGCGAGCTCGCCGATGAAGACGCGGGCGGTGCCGCCCGGGCCGCCGGGCCGCACGTCGGGCAGGTCGACGGCGGGTGGCGCGTAGTGCTGGAAGCCGTTGGGCGCATTGCGCGCCCGGTCCGGGAGGGCGAGCCACAACTGGACGCCGTGCAGGCGCCGGGTCTCCGGGGTGGAGACCTCGGAGTGGCTGATGCCGTAGCCGGCGGACATGAGGTTGATCTCGCCCGGCAGGACCGGCGCCTCGACGCCGGCGCTGTCGCGGTGCTCGATCTCGCCCTCGAACAGCCAGCTCACGGTCTGCAGGCCGGTGTGCGGGTGCGGCGGGACGTTCATCCCGCCGGAGCGGTCCACCTCGTCGGGGCCGTAGTGATCGGCGAAGCACCACGCCCCGATCATCGAGCGCTCGTGCGTGGGGAGGGTGCGGCGGACCGTCATCGCGCGGGGGCCGCCGAGCGGGACCTCGCGGGCCTCGATCACCTCCACGCCGGCGGCGGGGGCCGGCCCGTCCACCGTGGCCCCGCACTCGACCTCTTCGGGCTGTCGGTCGACGTTGCTCATGACCGCTAGCCTAGTGCCATGCCAGCCCAGCGCGTGCGGATCGACAAGGCCTCCCCTCGGATCTACAAGCAGTTGATCGCGGTCTCGACGGAGGTGGCCGAGGCGGCCGCCGCCGTCGGAATCGGCCGTGACGTGGTCGAATTGGTGAACCTGCGGTGCTCGCAGCTCAACGGCTGTGCCTACTGCCTCGACCTGCACGCGCGCGCCGGGCGCGCGGCGGGGCTCTCCGACCAGCAGCTCGACGTGCTGGCCGCCTGGCGCGAGGCGCCCGTCCTGTTCGACGACGTGCAGCGCGCCGCGCTCGAGATCGCCGAGCTGGTGACGCAGCTGCCCCCGCACCACGCGGCGGACATCGCGTACGACCGGGCCACCGACGTGCTCGACGAGGCCCAGACCTCCGTGCTCATCTGGGCCGCGGTGACGATCAACGCGTTCAACCGGGTGTCCGTGATCAGCGGGTACGAGGTGCGGAAGAAGGCCTGAGCCTCCCCGATCACCGACTCAGGTTGCTCCCCGTCGAGGGGTCGAAGACGGAGATCTTCGTCGGGTCGTAGTACGCGGGATTCCCTTCGGTCGGCATCAACGACCGGCAAGCGGCTCACCTCGCCGTCAGCCACCTGACCCGCAGCGGACACCGCCGCATCGCACTGATCCGCGGCGCCGACCCTGGGGGCGAGGAGTGGCTCGCCGACGTCGAACGCGCGCAGGGATACGCGGACGCCCTCGCCGCGGCGGGCATCGAACTCGACGACACCTTCGTTGTGAAGGCACCCTGGGGGATCGACGGAGGCGCTCGGGCTATGCAGGATCTGCTCTCCGTGAATCCGCCACCGACCGCGGTCTTCTGCTACTCCGACGAGGTCGCGATCGGGGCTCTCCGGACCCTCCGCCGCTCGGGCATCGACGTCCCCCGCCAGATGTCGGTGATCGCCATCGACGACCACCCGATGGCAGAGCTGATGGACCTGACCACGATCTCCCAATCGGCATTCGAGCAGGGGCGTGCGGCGGCGACGATCGTCGAGTCCATGCTGGCGGGCGAGGCGGCCGATTCTCGCCAGTTCGCGACCAGCCTCATCGTCCGCCACTCGACCGGATCCCCGGCGGAGTAGTCGCCGCGCCGGATTCGAACCCTCAGATCGCGGGCTCGTAGGAGATCTGGTAGCCGTTCGGGGCGATGACGGCGAGGCCGCGGCCCACGTCGACGCGGTAGGTGTAACCGTTGTTGACGGCGCTGTACGACGCGCCGTTCGACCACACCACGGGCGCGGTCACGGCGAGGCCGTTGCCCTTGCCGAAACCGCGGTACTCCGTGCGGCCGTCGCCCTGCCAGCGGCAGATGGACACACTGGAGCTGGGCGTCTCGAGGTGCGTGACCGTCCATTGATGCACGTCGCAGCCGTTGGGCGAGGCGTTGGCGGCACCAGGGGCGACGGCGGCGATCCCTGCAGCTGCCGCCAGGGCGGCGGTGGCGGCGACGATCTTCTTCTGCGTGATCATGACGGCTCCCACTCCGTGGACGTTCGCTGACCTCCCCACCGTCGCGCGCAGGTCTTGAGCCTCGCTCAAGAAACACTTAAAGCCCAGCTCAGAGGCGGTCGTTACGCCTCGCATCCGGGCGCTGGGCGGACGATGATGAACGGCATGAGAATCGCCGTCCCCCTGCGGATCACCGGGCTCGTCGCCGTCGCGGCGGTCGCGGCAGCGGCGGCGTGCGACGCCCCGGCACCGTCGAGCGCCCCCGATTCCCCGTCGTCGAGCGCTGCACCGGCTCCGCCCGCGTGCGATGCGGACGCGGTCACGAAGCGCTCCGACTACGGCGCTCCGCTGCGCTGCGTGCTGCACGACGCCCGGTTCCCGCGCTTGACGTTCGACTACTCCGATCCCGGATTCGCCGGCCCTGACGGCCGGGACCAGGTCATCGTCGTAAGAGAAGGCGATCGGGTCGTGCAGACGATCACCGAACGCGCGATCTCCTACGCGCCTGGGCCGCCCTTCGCCCCGCGGTGGGCGAACGACGGCGACGGCCAACTGGCCGTCGTCACCAACTCCGGCGGTTCCGGCGGAGTCGGCCTCGCGGTCTGGCGGGCGCGCGGCCCCGAGGGTCCGTTCGTCCGCGGCGGTGAGCTGTTCGGGTTCCCGTGGCGGACGGCGACGACCGAGGAGGGTTTCACCGCGCTGTACGCCCACGCCTCGGCCGCGAGCGGCGGCTACACGATCTTCCGACTCGTCGGCGACCGCATCGTCGGCCTGTTCTCCCTGCCCGTCGCGGTGGCGGGCTCGCCCGACATCGATCTCGACGGTTCGGGCCCGGTGGTGACCAACCGCAACACGGCATGCCGCGCAAAGACGCCGACCCCGGAGCAGGCCCGGGCCCTGGGCGACGCGGGCGTGACCGCGACCGGGTACGGGGACCGGCTCTGCAGGCAGGCGTGGGTGGGCCGGACGTACGCGGGGTGACGGTCTCCACCCACGGTCGGATGCTCCGCCGCCACTGAAGTGGTTGGCTGAGGGCATGACGGAACGGATCACGGAGTTCACGCGCTCGGGACTGACCTTCCCGGTGGTCGACAGCGGGCCGATCGACGGCGAGATCGTCTTACTGCTGCACGGCTTTCCGCAGACACCCACCTCCTGGGCGGCGACGGCCGAGCACCTGCACGAGCAGGGGTACCGCACCGTCGTGCCGTGGCAGCGGGGGTACGCGCGGACGGCGAGCCCGGCGCGGCGCTGGCAGTACCGTAGTTCCGAACTGGCCGCCGACGCCGCGGCGCTACTGGAGCGGACCGGGCCGGCTCACCTCGTCGGGCACGACTGGGGTTCGTCGACGGCGTGGCTCACCGCCGCCACCTACCCGGACCTGGTGCGCACGCTGACCGCCGTCTCCGTGCCGCACCCCTTCGCCTTCCTGCGGGCGTTCCTCCGCTCGGACCAGGCGCTGAAGTCGTACTACATGTACCTGTTCCAGATCCCCGCGGTGCCGGAGCTGCTGACCCGGCGGTTCCCGGGGCGCTTCGAGGGGTTCCTCCGCGGGAGCGGCATGCCCGACGATGCGATCCGCACCGTCGTGGACGAGGTGGTGACGCCCGGGCTGCTGGGCGGCGGCCTGAACTACTACCGCGGGATGCCGTTCACCACGGTGAAGCCGGGGCAGAACACGCGGATCGGATGCCCGGTGACCTACATCTGGAGCACCGACGACGTCGCGCTGACCAGGGCCGGAGCCGAGCTCGCGGGTGAGTACGTCGACGGGCCGTACCGGTTCGTGGTGCTCGACGGGGTGAGCCACTGGATCCCCGACGAGCGGCCCGAGGAGCTCGCGGCGGAGATCGTGGGTACGGCGGCGCTGGCCTGAGCGGGATTCCGCCGTGGCCGCCCTCCCACGACCAACAGGTTGTTCGAACATCATTCGATTTCGTTATAGTTTCGTGATGTTGTGATCGAACGTCGATGGTAGACTGGAGGCATCATCGAACGCGGGGGTGCGTCATGAACGGCAGCGCAGGGAACGACCACATCACGTGGCACGAGGCTGCCGAGAGGAGCATCGCGGAATTCGCTCTCGCGACCGCGATCGCCGACGAGATCGCCGAACTCGACGCCGCGGAATCGGCTGCGTACGCGGATACTTCGATGTCGGTCAAGGCGTCCGAGACGTCGTGTCCGACCAGCGGTCCGGCGCGAGTGCGGCTGGCCGGGGCCGCCGTCCGTTCGACGTTCCGCCCGGGGGAACGCCCCGTCGGCCGACGGCGCCGAACGTCCGCGGGCCCCGTCGCGGCCCGCTCCCCGTAGGCGCGGGTGTTCGAGCGATCCCGCTAGAGGATCCGCTGCATCAGGACCAGGTCCAGCCAACGACCGAACTTGATCCCCACTTGGGGCATCTGACCGGTCACTCGGAAGCCGAGCTTGCGGTGCAAGGCGACCGAGGCGTGATTGGACTCCTCGATCGCCGCGACGACGACGTGCACGTCGGACTGCTGCGCGCGCTCGATGAGCGCGTTCATCAGGGCCTCGGCGATGCCACGCCGGTAGAAGCCGTCGGCCACGTACACCGAGTTCTCGACGGTGTGCCGGTATCCCGACTTCGCACGGAAGGGCCCGTACGAGGCGTAGCCACCCAACTCACCGTCGACGAGAGCGACGAGGACCGGGAAGCCACCGGCCCGACGCTCGGCGAGCCATGCCTCGCGCTCGGCGAGGTCGGCCTTCTCCTCGGACCAGATGGCGGTCGAGTTCTCCACGGCATCGTTGTGGATGACGAGGATCGCCGGCAGGTCGGCCGGCTGGGCGTCGCGGATCTCCATGCGGCCAGCTTATTGCTCGGCCACGAAGATGCAGAACGGGTGCCCGTCGAGGTCGGCGTAGACGCGCAGCGGGTCCTCCGGGTCGTCGAGTCGGTCCTCGATGAGCGTGCCGCCGAGTTCCAGGACGCGGCGGTGGTGCTCCGCGAGCTCGGCGTCGTCGCGTGCGGCGAAGTCGAGGTGCAGCTGCTGCGGCACGTCCATCGACGGCCACGTCGACCGGGCGAACGTGGGCACCGTCTGGAAGCCCAGCAGGCGGCGGCCGTCGGTGCCGAGCAGGACGATGAACGCGGGATCCTCCGCGCCGTCGCGCGGCTCGTCGCCGGGGAGGTACGCGAGACCGAGGAGGGCGCGGTAGAACTCCGCGGACCGTCGTGCGTCCGCGGCGTCGATGACCAGTTGCCGGAAGAGGGGAGGTGCCATGCGCCCAGGGTAGGCGCGCTCCCCGGCCCGGCGCCGGTCCTCGCGACAGCTAGTCGGCGACGATGCGGGGCGTCTCGGAGGCCTTGGCCGTGAACTCGGGCGCGCGCTTCTCGAGGAAGGCTGCCACGCCCTCCTTGCCGTCGCCGATCGACGAGTAGTACATCGCCAGCGAGTCGGCGAGGTGCGCGTCGAGCGGCTTCGCGGAGCCGAGGCCGCGGTAGATCAGCTGCTTGTTGAGCGCGACGCCGGCGGCCGAGCGGCCCTTCACCCAGGAGCGCGCGAGTTCCTGCGCGGCGGGCACCAGCTCGTCGGGCTCGTGCAGGCTGCGGACCAGGCGGCCCTCGCGCGCCTGCTCGGCGGTGAGGATATCGGCGGAGTAGACCCACTCCAGCGCCTGCGCGGGACCGACGATGCGCGGCAGGAACCAGCTGGAGCAGGCCTCCATGACGATGCCGAGCCGGCCGAAGACGAAGCCGATGCGCGCCTTCGTCGACGCGAGTCGGGTGTCCATGGCGAGGGTCATCGTCGCGCCGATGCCCACCGCGGGGCCGTTGATCGCGGCGATCACGGGCTTGGGCAGCGAGTAGATCGCCAGCGTGAGCTTGCCGCCGGTGTCGCGCACGCCGTCCTGATACGGGGCCTGGTCGTACGCGGCGGCGAACTCCTCGGGGGTCGGCTGCACGGACTCGTCGAGCCCGAAGACGTTGCCCTCGCCGGTGAGGTCCATGCCGGCGCAGAAGGCGCGGCCGGCGCCGGTGACGACGACGGCGCGCACCTCGTTGCGCCGGGCGTGGACCTCGAAGAACTCCGTCAGCTCCCGCGCCATCGTGACGCTGAAGGCGTTGAGCTGATCCGGGCGGTCGAGCACGAGGGTGGCGATGCCGTCGTCGTCGAGCGTCCAGCTGATGGTCTCGAAGGAGTCAGTCATGCTGGTCACGATATGCTGGCGCCGCGGCCGCGAGGCCGCGCGCCTCCCTAGCTCAGTGGTAGAGCACCGCTCTTGTAAAGCGAAGGTCGTCGGTTCAATCCCGACGGGGGGCTCCACGAAAGGAGCGACGATGTCCACCACCGTTCAGGTCGTCCTGATCACCGCGCTGGTGCTCGGCCTCGTCGCCATGGTCTTCGGGCTCGTGTACCTCTGGAACTCCAAGGTCGAGGGCACCGCCCGCGAGCAGAAGATCGACGGCTTCTTCGACCGGCTCAGCGATCGGTTCTTCGACCGTTGATGTGAAAGATCGACGCCGCTGCGCCGTTTCGCGGACATGAGGTCGGCGGGTCGCGGCGATGCGGCGTCGATCTTTCACTCGGCGGTCAGCCGCGCAGGGCGGAGGCGAAGATGCCGGGCAGCTTCAGCCACGAGGGCTTCGCGGCGAACTCGGTGAGCCGGCGGCCCGTCGTCGCGCCGGTGCGGTTGGTGACGAACCACGGCGGCTTCGGCGACATCGACAGCTCGCCGCCCGCGAACGAGCGGGGCGACGGGCGGAAGGGACCGCGCACGACGGTCCGCTCCACGTCGTCGAGCAGCAGCGCGTTGTGGACGACGCCGATGCCGCTCTGCACGTCGTCGATGGTGTGGCCGGGGAAGGCGCCCCACGACGCGCGGGCGGTGAGGTAGCCGACGCCGGTCCAGGCGTTCACCGCGATGGTGCCGTAGCGCAGGTCCGCGATCGCGCGATCGAACACCGAACCGAGGGCCTTGATGGTCGCGGGGTCGGCGACGATGTTCACGCCGAGGGTGCCCTCGAAGTCCTCGTTGGCGGCACGGACGGCCGTCGAGAGGAAGCCGGCTGCGTCGCCGGGGAGTTCGAGCACGCCGTAGACCGGCGCGAAGTACTCGGTGTGCAGCGCCTCCTCGGTCCGGTCGGCCTGCAGGCCGAAGACGAGGGTGCGGGCACCGTCGGGCCCGACGGCCTGCGCCCGCTCGCCGTACCCGGCCCGGGCGGCGGCGACGCGATCGGCCGAGCCCGGGTAGTAGTCGCGGCGCGACGGTGCGCGGTCGAAGGCCTCGCGCAGCTCGCGGAGGAACTCCTCCTTCTGCGGCCAGTCGGCGCTGATCACGGCCACCTGCGAGGCGACGCAGTTGTAGCCGTTGTTGTGCAGGCGCTGCGTGGCGAGGTGCTCGGCCTGGAACCGCAGGTCGGCGGCCGACCACTCGCCCGGCACGACGATGGTCGGCGAGACGCCGCCGAGCTCGCTGGTGATCGTCTTGTCGAGCAGCGGCCGGTTCTCGGCCTTGCGCTGCGCCCCTTCGGAACCCGTGCCGAAGACGATGGCGTCGTGGGTGCGGGCGCTGCCGGTCATGTGCACCGTCGTGATGCCGGGGTGGTTGACCAGGGCCCCGCCCACGTCGGCGCCGCCGGTCACGATCCGGACCACGCCGTGGTCGATGAGCGGCGCGAAGGCGGCCTTGTAGGTGTCCAGCAGCGGGTCGGTGACCGGGTTGAGCTTGAGCAGCACCACGCGGTTGTCGGCATAGAGCTGGTAGAGCGTGTCGAGCGGCGGGATGGAGAAGATGTTGCCCGCGCCGAGCACCCCGGCGATGCCGTGGGTCACCGTCGGATCGAGGGAGCCGAGGCCGGCGCGGTCGCGGACCGACGCGGCGTCGACGCCCGAGACGGTCCAGACCTGCGCGCTGAACCCGCTGAGCAGGAGCTGGTCGAAGGCGCTGTGCGGCAGCACCTCGACGGCCGAGCGGCCGCCGGGCGCGGGGCTGATGGTGAAGCCGTCGACGGGGCTGCGGCCCTCCTCGAGCGCCGCCAGCGAGGTCGCGAGGGCCTCGCAGGCGGTGATCACCGAGTAGGGGCCGGAGAGCCACTCCTCGCCGAGCAGCGTGGAGTCGGCGGGCAGGCCCTTGATGCCGGCGGCCGCGTCGACCCACTGTTGCGCGACGGCCGCGGTGGCCGCGCGCACCTCGTCGAGCAGGGCGCGGCGCCCCGCGAGGGTCGTGGCGGCCCAGGTGCGCTCGCCCTGCTGCAGGTCGGCGACGGCGGCGTCGAGGACTGATTCGGTAGTGGTCATGGGCTCTCCGGTCTCCGTACGGCCCCGGGGTGAGCCGGGTCACTGTTCCCCTTCGAGTCTGACCGCCCACGGCGCCGCGGGCATCGTGCCGGAGTTCCGCCTGCACACGGGCACTGTTGTGCTCACGCACAACGACCGGACGGGGACTGGCGGCTACCATCGAGGGGTGTCGACGATCACAGCACCGTCCGGTGCCTCCCCCGCGGAGTTCGCCCGGCTGCTGGTGGACGACGTGGACGCGCTCGCCGACGAGCTGGTGGAGCGGATCCTCACGGGCGAGCACGCCTACGCCGAGAGCACGCTCATCACCCCGGACGAGCTCCGCGAGGCTGTGCACGCGAACCTCGAATCGGTGCTGCGGCAGCTGGGCGGCGACCCCGAGGAGGACCTGCACGCCGCCCGCGCCACCGGCCGCCTCAAGGCCGAGTACGGCTTCCCGCTGGCCGCCCTGCTGCACGCCTACCGGCTGGCCGGGCGCCTCGTCTGGGACCACATGCGCGCCGCGTGCGTCGACCACCCCGAACTGCTGCCCGACATCGGCGGCGACGTCTGGCGCATCATCGACGACTACTCGACCGCTGCCGCCGAGGAGTACGGGCGCGCTGTCGCCGACCGCACCACCCGGCACACCGAGCTGCTCCGCGTGGAGCTGCGCGCCCTGCTCGACGGGGTGCTCGAGCCCGGCCGCCTGCACGCCGCGGCGCAGACGCTGCAGCTCCCCGCGACCGGGACCTTCCTCGTCGTCTGCGCCGAGGCAGGCGCGGACCCCGCCGCGAGCGGCGCGGGCGAGCCGTACGCCGGCATCGACCGCCGGCTCCGGGACCGGCTCGTCGCCGCGCACTGGATGTCCGACGTGCAGACCCGCATCGGACTGCTGAGCCTGAGCACCCCGCACGTGCTGCCGCAGGTCCTGGAGTTGCTGCGCACCGAGGCGACCGGACGTGTGGGCATCAGCGCGCCCTTCACCTCGCCGCTCGACGCGCGCGACGGGCTGCGGCAGGCGGAGCTCGCGATGGCCAGCCTGATCCCCGGCGAGGCGGCGACCGAGACCTACGGACAGTCGGCGCTGCCGCTCGCGCTCGCGCACTCCCCGGCCGCGGCGCGGGAGCTGCGGGACGCGGTGCTCGGCCCGGTGCTCGCGCTGCCGGAGGCCGACCGCGACGCCCTCATCGCCACCGTCCGGGCCTGGTTCGACTGCGGCGGTTCGCTCGTCGCCACCGCGGAGCGGCTGCACTACCACCGGAACACGATCAACCACCGGCTCCGCCGGATCGAGCAGCTCACGGGCCGGGACCGCTCCGACCCGCGGGCCGCCGCGGAGCTGTACGCCGCGGTCCTCGCGGACCGGCTGTTCGGCCGCAGCTAGGCACCGGATCAGGCGAAACGTCCCGCTGGCGTCGGACCATCCCTACAATCAGTCATACGACCGACTTTATTGCGGCGCTCGCCGCGGAACGGAGACGCCATGACGGACCGGCCCGAGGCGCACTCCCAGGCGCAACCCGACGAGCACACCGTCGAGGAGCGCACCGTCGTCGTGGTCGGGGCGGGCGTCGCCGGCCTGCGCACCGCGCTCGACCTGCACGACCGCGGCGTCGACGTCCTCGTCCTCGAGGCCGCGCCCCGCGTGGGCGGCCGCGTGCTGACCGAGACCACCGCGCTCGGCAGCCACGTGGACCTGGGCGGACAGTGGATCGGCACGGGCCACCACCGGTTCACCGCGCTCGCCGCCGAGTACGGCGCGCAGGTCTTTCGGATGGAGACGCCCCGGCTCCCGAGGCTCGTCGACGGCCCGCGGACCGTCGGCGTCACGAGCCCGACATTCCTGCTCGCCGGCGCCGCGCTCGCCGCGTGGGAGGGCCTCGTCCGCCTCGGAGGGCCGCACATCGGGCGCGACGTCCTCGTCGCAGACCTGCTGCGCCGCGTCCCGGGCCGCGCCCGCCGGCTCCTGCGGGTGCTGTTCGAGATCGCCTCCACCGCCGATCCGGAACGCCTCACGCTGCGCGACTTCGCCGCCACCGTCCGCACCATGGAGGGCCTGACCACCGCCATGACCACGCGGGGCGGGGCGCAGGACTCCCTGGTGGTCGACGGTGCCGGCACCCTCGCGGTCCGCATGGCCGCGCGGCTCGGGGACCGCGTCCGCACCGAGAGCCCCGTGCTCGCGATCCACCGCGACGACGCGGGCGCGACGGTGCACACCGCCACGGGCGCCGTGCGCTGCCGCCGCGTCGTGGTCACCGCACCCCCGCCGATCGCCGCGGCGATCGAGCACCGTCCGGCCCTGCCCGCCGAGCGCGCCCGCGCCGAGCGGGGCATGTACATGGGCTCGGTGTACAAGGCGCTCGCCGTCTACGACCGGCCGTTCTGGCGCAAGCGCGGCCACGCCGAGCTGATCGCGATCGACGACCCGGGGGTGGGCGTCTTCGACACCTCGCCCCCGTCGGCCGACGGCCCCGGGCACCTCTGCCTGCTGGTCGGCGGCACCGATGCGCGCACGCTCGACGGCCTGAGCCCGGCGGACCGTCGGGACGCGTTGCTCGGGCGCCTCGCCCACCACCTCGGCGACGCCGTGCGCCGCCCGGCGGGCTGGCACGAGAAGTCCTGGCACCTCGACGAGTACGTCGGCGGCGGCTACCTCGCCTTCCCCGACCCGGCCGCGGGCGGGATGCCCTTCCCCCTCGGCCACGCGCCCGCGGGCGCCGTGCACTGGGCCGGGACGGAGACCGCCGGCGAGCACGCCGGGTACATCGAGGGCGCCCTCGAATCGGGCGAGCGGGCGGCCGCGGAGGTGCTCGCCGCACTGGGCTGAGACGGGCGCGGGCGCGGCACGGATCCGACGCGGATCACAGCGCCGCGAGGGGGCCGGAAACCGGCGTGATCTGGCACAGTAACGAACGAGGTCCGTGCCACGACACCGACGTGTTACCCCCGAGGAGGTGCCCCACCGTGAAGCCCGCGTTCCGCGATCGCCTCGCGCACGCAGTCCAGGCCCTGACCGGCCGGAACGCTGCCACCGTCGACACCGCCGGAATGCCGGTCCTGACGCCGCTGCAGCCCGTCGACCTCCGCGACAACGAGACCGTCGGCGAGGTCCTCGAGGTCGCGATGAAGGTCGGCGAGGTGCTGCTGGACTCCGGGACCGGCGCCGTCGACACCGAGGCGCAGGTGCGGTACGTCGCCGCGACCTACGGCATCGACGACGTGACCGTGAGCGTCACCTACAACGCGATCACCGTCTCCGTGCAGCGCGGGCGCGGCCTGCCCCCGTCGACCTACATCCGGATGGTGAGCCACCGGTCCCTCGACTACACGCGGCTCTCCCAGGTCGACACTCTGGTGCGGCGGATCGGCCGCGGGCGCATCCGCCCCGACCAGGCGCTCGCCGCCCTCGAATCGATCATGACCGCCGGGCACCCCTACCCGCGCGCCGTCGCGACCTTCGGCTGGGCGCTCATGGCCGGCGCGCTGACGCTGCTCCTCGGCGGCGCCCCCGCGCTCGCGGCGGTCGCCTTCGTCAGCACCGCACTGATCTACGCCGTCAACGTGCGGCTGAGCCAGTGGGGGCTCCCCTACTTCTTCCAGCAGGTCGTCGGCGGCTTCCTCGCGACGCTGCCGGCCGCGCTGATCTACCGGCTGTCCGTCGAGTACGGGTGGGACGTGCAGCCCTACCGGGTGATCGTCGCCGGGATCATCGTGCTCATGGCGGGGCTGTCGCTGGTCGGCTCGGTGCAGGACGCGATCACCGGGGCGCCGGTGACGGGCGCGGCCCGGTTCTTCGAGGTCGTCGTGTTCACCGGCGGCGTCGTGGCCGGCGTCGGCATGGCCCTGAGCGTCACCGCCCAGCTCGGCGCGACCCTGCCGCCGCTGCAGCAACAGCCCTTCGACTACGCGCCGCTGCCGATCTTCGTCGCCTCGTCGGGCGTGGCCGCGGCCGCCTTCGCGCTGGCCGGGTACGCGCAGATCCGGGCGCTCACCGCGTCCTTCCTCGCGGGCTGCGCGGGCGCCGGCGTCGCGGGGTCCGTCCTCAACCTGGGCCTCGGGCCCATCGTCTCGTCGACGGTGGCCGCCACCGTCGTCGGCCTGGCCGGCGGTCTCCTCGCCCGACGGGCCGTGGTCCCCCCGCTCATCGTCGCCGTCGCGGGCATCACGCCGCTGGTCCCGGGCCTCGCCGTGTACCGCGGACTGTCCGAGCTGATGGAGGGGCAGACGACCTCCGCGCTGACCAACATGGCGACCGCGCTCACCGTCGGCTGCGCGCTGGCCGCGGGCGTCACGCTGGGCGAATGGGTGGCCCGCACGCTGCGCCGGCCGCACCTCCCGCCGACCCTGCGACCGCGCATCGGGGGCATCACGTTCCGCCGGGTCCGCGACTGAAACGTTTCGCAGGTAAACTGTCCTTGCTCGTCAATTCCCGAACGAAGGTGCGTTCATGCCCCCGAAGACCACGCAGGACATCAGCGAAGACGAACTCGAGCCCGTAGCGGACGAGACGGCTTACCAGGCCCAGCGGGTCGTCGCTGCGTACGCGGAGGACGCCGACGAGTGCCGGATGCTGCTGTCGATGCTGGGCATCGGCCCCAAGGAGGCGTAGCCCACTCATGGCCGCTGCGGCGTTCGGATCATCTGATTTCATCGTCGTGGCGAACCGGCTTCCGGTCGACGTCGAGAAGGCGCCCGACGGGACGCTGACCTGGAAGGAGGCCCCCGGCGGCCTCGTGACCGCCCTCAAGCCGATCCTCAGCGCCCGCAACGGCGCGTGGGTCGGCTGGCCCGGCGCCCCGGACGTCGGCGGCGAGCCGATCGAGGGCGAGGACATGCTCCTCGTGCCGGTCAAGCTCAGCGCCCAGGAGGTCGAGGAGCACTACGAGGGCTTCTCCAACGGCAGCCTGTGGCCGCTGTACCACGACGTCATCGTCAAGCCCGAGTACCACCGCGAATGGTGGAACACCTACGTCGAGGTCAACCGGCGCTTCGCGGAGGAGACCGCCAAGGTCGCGGCCGAGGGCGCCACCGTCTGGGTGCAGGACTACCAGCTGCAGCTGGTGCCCAAGATGCTGCGGATGCTGCGGCCCGACGTGAAGATCGGCTTCTTCCTGCACATCCCCTTCCCGCCCGTCGAGCTGTTCATGCAGATGCCGTGGCGGCGCGAGATCATCGAGGGCATCCTCGGCGCCGACCTCGTCGGCTTCCACCTGCCCGGCGGCGCGCAGAACTTCCTCTACCTCGCCAGCAAGCTCGCGGGCTACGCGACGAGCAAGAACTCGATCGGCGTGCGCTCGAAGTTCGGGGTGGTCACCGTCGGCTTCCGGTCCGTGCGGGTGGGCGCCTTCCCCATCTCCATCGACTCCGCCGACCTCTCCGCGACGGCGAAGCTGCCCGAGACGAAGCAGCGGGCGCGGGCCCTGCGCAAGGAACTCGGCAACCCCGAGAAGATCCTGCTCGGCGTCGACCGGCTGGACTACACCAAGGGCATCGACGTGCGGCTGCGCGCGATCGGCGAGCTGTACCAGGAGGGCCGCCTCGATCCGGAGCGGCACGTCTTCGTGCAGCTGGCGACCCCGTCGCGCGAGCGCGTCGAGTCCTACAAGGTGATGCGCGACGACATCGAGCGGCAGGTCGGCCGCATCAACGGCGACTTCGGCCGCATCGGCCGGCCGGTGATCCACTACGTCCACCGCCCCGTGCCGCGCCGCGAGCTGCTCGCCTTCTTCGCCGCGGCCGACGTCATGCTCGTGACCCCGCTGCGCGACGGCATGAACCTGGTGGCCAAGGAGTACATCGCCTGCCGCAACGACTCCACGGGCGCACTGGTGCTCAGCGAGTTCACCGGCGCCGCCGCCGAGCTCCGCCAGGCCTACCAGTGCAACCCGCACGACCTCGAGGGCGTCAAGAACGCCATCGACGAGGCCGTGCACCAGGAATCCGAGGACGGCAAGCGCCGCATGCGCACCATGCGCCGCCAGGTCCTGCAGTACGACGTCGACCGCTGGGCCCGCTCCTTCCTGCAGACCCTCGCCGGCACCGTCGACGAGACGCCCGCGTGAGCCTGCCCGCCGAGCTGTCGCAGGCGCTGACGCGGTTCGCCGGGCTGCCGGCGGTGCTCGTGGCCACGGACTACGACGGGGTCGTCGCGCCGATCGTCGCCGACCCCGCCGCGGCGTTCCCGCTGCCGGGGACCGTCGCCGCGCTGGAGTCCCTCGCGGGGCTGCCCGGCATGACGGTGGCGCTCGTCTCGGGCCGCGACCGCGCGACGCTGGGAAGGTTGTCCGGAGCGGGTGAGCCGATCGTGACCGTGGGCAGCCACGGGGCCGAGTGGGACGAGGGCTTCGAGGGGGCCCTGACCGCCGACCTGGT
Organism: Tsukamurella sp. DT100; assembly: GCF_049844855.1. Taxonomy (NCBI): domain Bacteria; kingdom Bacillati; phylum Actinomycetota; class Actinomycetes; order Mycobacteriales; family Tsukamurellaceae; genus Tsukamurella; species Tsukamurella sp. DT100. The sequence continues at coordinate 298,154 of NZ_JBNCLV010000003.1, read as the reverse complement.
GGAGCTGCGGGCGACGGTGCTGTCCGGCCTCACCGCGATCGCCGAGCGTTTCCCCGGCGCGGCCGTCGAGCCCAAGCCGCTGGGCGCGGCGCTGCACGTGCGCAACGTCGTCGATCCGTCCGCGGGGCCGGTCGCGTTGGAGGAGGCCCGACGGGGCCCCGCCGCCCTGCCCGGCGTGCACGCCACCGACGGCAAAGCCGTCCTGGAGCTGACGGTGCTCGACGCGTCCAAGGGCCGCGCGCTGCAGACGCTCCGCGAGCGCACCGGCGCCGCCGCTGTGCTGTACCTCGGCGACGACGTCACCGACGAGAAGGCCTTCGCGGTGCTCACCGAGGCCGAGGACGTCTCCGTGAAGGTGGGCGACGGTGCCACCGCCGCCCGCTTCCGCGGCGCCGGGCCCGCCGCCGCGCGGTCCGTCTTCGAGGAGCTGCTCGCGCTGCGTCGCGGCTGAGTCTCGTCGAAGCTCCGCCGGAGGCGGGTGCGTCTCCGCGGCAGGCCATGCGCGGTACGCATGGCTGGGATCGCCGGGCCGGGTGCATGTGCGGTGGCCGCCGACCGCGCCGCGCAGTCGTCCCCCGCGCCGCGCCGATCCGCGGACCCCGCATTCGGTCCCCCACCACACGCCGCTCGTGGAGCAGGGGCTCGGCCGACCCCCACGCGGCGTTTCCCTCCCCCACCGCACGCCACACACTTCCCGTGGGGGTACGGGCCGTCCCCCGCGCCACGTTCCCTCCCCCACCCGCAGCCGCGCACATCCGACGGGCGGCGGCCCCTGACCGTGCGGTGCGGCCGTCCCGTGGCGGCGCGGGCACGGGTAGCCGGCTCGGAGGGCATGCGCGGGACGCATGCCCTCTGATTCAGAAACACCGCGTGAACTGCGAATTCATCAGGCATGCGTGGCGCGCATGACTCTCGCGCAGCAACACCGCCCCGCCGAGCAGCGGGGAGGCGCGGCTCAGGCGATGGGGATCAGCGCATGGGGGTCGTCGTAGGGCAGGGGCGCGGCGGACTCGGCGGTCACCGTCAGGCGGTCGAAGCGGATGGAGCCGCCGTGGTTGTCGAGGAAGGCGATGTCGGCGGCGTCGCGGCCGGTGGCGATGCGCACCATCGCGCCGCGCGGGGCGAGCCCGGTCCCGTCGAGCACCCACCAGCGGCCGTCGACCATCACCTCGGCGACGGCGTGGAAGTCCATCGGGTCGCAGCCCGGCGCGAAGACCGCGCTCATCCGGGCGGGCATCTTCAGGGCGCGGAGCAGCGCGATCGTCAGGTGGGCGTAGTCGCGGCAGACGCCGGCGGAGGCGAGCAGGGTGTCGGAGGCACCGTCGACGGAGCGGCTGGCGCCGGGCAGGTAGTCGAGCCGGTTCGCCACGAACTCCCGCACCGCCACAGCACGTTGTGCATCCCCGATCACGCCCGCGAACTGCTTCGCGGCGTAGCCGTAGAACCGGTCCACCTCGCAGTAGCGCGAGGGCCGCAGGTACAGCGACCGCAGGTACGCGTCGCCGGGCTCCGGCGCCGCGAAGCCCGCGACCTGCGCGTGGTACTCCAGCAGCACCGTCCCGGGCCCGGCGTCGACGCGGTGGATGCGGCCGCCGTGCGGCCCGACGACCTCGTGGACCGGCAGGGGCGCACCGTCGAGCGTGACGACGAGCGACTCCTGCACCTGCAGGCCCGGCACCCGTGCGACGGTGGCCTGATACTCCAGCACGGTGGGGGCGAGCACGGTGCACGCCACCCGCGCGGACATCCTCCGCGCGCCGGGGATCACTAGTTCTTCGACAGCGCCGACATCGATTGCCACGTCGGCCAGTCTAGGGTCCAGTCGTAGATGTCCCCGTCCGCCTCCGAGAGCTCGATCGACGTGCCCGTGACCTCGACCGGATCGCCGAACAGCGCGCTCTCGAAGTAGCGCTGCGCGTCCTCGAGGGAGAGGTTGATGCAGCCGTTGGTGACGTTCGACGCGCCCTGGTTCCCGACGGTGTTCGGGTTGGCGTGGATGAACTCGCCGTTGTTGGAGATCCGCACCGCCCAGCGCTCGCGCACGTTGAAGTACCCGGCGGCGGGGTTGGACATGGCGAAGTCCTCGTGCTTCTCGCTCACCACGTGGATGCCCGAGCGGGTGACGTTGCGCGGCAGGTCGCCCTCGCCGTACGAGCAGGGCAGGTCGAGGTGCACCTGGTCGCCGCGCATCACCCGGATCCGGTGCGACGGTGCCGAGGCCTTGACGATCTGCGACCGCCCGACGACGAAGTCGCTGGTCACGTCGCTGGCGCCGTACTGGCCGCCGCCGTGGTCGAGGCCGTAGAGCTTGGCGTTCATCGCCACCTTGGTGCCGGGCGCGAAGTACGCGCGCGGGCGCCAGTGGGCGCGGGAGCCGTTGTCCTCGGGCAGCCAGGCCCAGGCGCCCTCGGTGTGCGGGGTCGTGGTGACCTCGAGGGCCTTCTCGACGGCCGCCTTGTTCTCGACGGTGCCCGCGAACTTGAGGATGAGCGGCGCGGCGATGCCGACCTCGGCACCGTCGGCGATGTTGACCTGAACGGACATCGTCGCGTCGGGCGAGACGACGGAGACCTCGCCGTCGAGGCTCGACCAGGTGCCGCCCTCACCGTCCGCGGCGCCGGACCAGCGGTAGGTGGCGCCGAAGCCGAGGGGCTCGCTCGTCGAATAGGTCACACCGTCGGGCGACGCGGTCAGTTCGACCTTTTTGCCCGATTGGGTGTTGGTCAGCGCGACGCCCGGACGGAAGGTGCCGCCGCGGACCCGCACGGAGACGGTGTCGCGGGGGCCGATCTTCTTCCCGGCCCCGGGGGCGTACTCGAAGGTGGGAGCATCGGCCCTGGTCTCACCGATGCCGCCGTCGCGGGTGCAGGCGGTCGCGGCGACGGCCACCGTCGCCGCGGCACCGCCGAGGAAGGCACGCCGACGCACGGGCGCGCGAAACATGTCGAACACCGTATGAATTCTACTGGCGCAGCGGGGGAAGCTCCGCACCCACGAGCACGGGCTCGGGCCGCAGCTCGACGCCGAACCGGGCGAACACCCCATCCCGGACCTCGCCCGCGAGGGCGAGCAGTTCCGCCGTCGTGCCGGTGCCGCGGTTGGTCAGCGCGAGGGTGTGCTTCGTCGACAGCGAGACTCCCGTGCGGCCACCGTCGTAGCCCTTGCCGAAGCCGGCCCGCTCGATCAGCCAGCCCGCGGAGAGCTTCACGCCGTCGGGCGCGGGGTACTGCGGCGTGCTCTCTCCCGTCGCCTCCTCGATGCGCCGCACCGTCGCGGCGGCGGTCGCGGCCGGCACGACGGGGTTGGTGAAGAAGGAGCCGACGCTCCAGGTGTCGTGGTCGGCCGGGTCGAGCACCATGCCCTTGCCGCGGCGCAGCGCCAGCACGTGCTCGCGCGCGAGTGCCGGGTCGACGGTGGCACCGGGCTCGGCGCCCAGGGCCCGCGCGAGCTCGCCATACCGGACGGGGGCCGACGCACCGTCGGACAGGGCGAACCGCACCCGGAGCACGACGTCCGCCGGGCCCGAGGTCGCGTCGTGCTGCTTGAGCCGCGACGTGCGGTAGGCGAGGCCCAGCGTCTCGGGCGCGACCCACGCGGTCTCGCCGGTGGCGCGGTGGAAGAGCTCGACGGCATCGAGCCACGCGGACACCTCGACGCCGTACGCGCCGACGTTCTGCACGGGCGTCGCGCCCGCGGAGCCTGGGATGCCGGAGAGGCACTCGAGGCCGCCGAGTCCGGCGGCGACGGACGCGGCGACGACGTCGTCCCAGACGGCGCCCGCGTCGGCGGTGAGCACCGTGCCGTCGATCGTGATCGCGTCGTGCGCGAGGTGCACGACGGTGCCGGCGAAGCCCGCGTCGGAGACCACCAGGTTGGAGCCGCCGCCGACCAGCAGCACGGGCTCGCCGGCGGCGTCGCAGCGCGCGACGGCCTCGGCGACCGCGGCGGCGGAATCGCAACGCAGGTAGGCGCGGGCGGGGCCGCCCAGGCGCAGCGTGGTCAACTCCGATAGCAGTTCAGGCACCCCGCAACGGTAACGTGTCCGGCTATGACCACCCGTCTCGAGCGCTCGCTCGACTACGCCACCAGTCCGGCCGCGCTGCACGCCGCGTTCACCGACGATGCGTACTGGCCCGCCCGCGTGGCCGAGGTCGGCGGCGAGGGCGCCCGCGTCGCGGAGCTGTCCATCACCGGCGAGGGCGCCGCGCGCTCGGTGCGCGTGCTCGTGGTGCACGTGATCGGCGAGGACAAGCTGCCGCCCGTGGTGACCGCGATCCGCCCCGGCGGGCTGGAGATCCACCGCGTCGAGGAGTGGGGCCCGTTCGACGGCACGCGCTGCCAGGGCGCCTTCTCGGCCGAGATCCAGGGCGTTCCCGCGCAGCTGTCGGGCACGGCCGTCCTGGAGGCGGGCCCCGACGGGGCGCGCATCACCGCGGACGGCGAGGCCAGCGTGTCGATCCCGTTCGTCGCGAAGAAGGTCGAGTCGCTGGTGGTCGAGAACCTGCAGGAGCTCATGGAGAGCGAGCGGGAGTTCACCCTGCAGTGGATCGCGGAGCATCCCTGACCGGTAAGGTTCCCCCACATGGCACGACGTCTCAGCTACTCGGCGCGCTTCCCGTTCCCCGCCGACGTCTTCTACAACGCGTACTCCACCAAGGAGTACTGGACCGAGAAGATGACCGACTTCCGGAACCTGACCCCGCTGTCGGAGCTCTCCGAGTTCGACGTCGACGACGAGGGCATCACGGTCGTCCAGAAGCAGAACCTGCCGCACGAGTACCTGCCGCCGATCGCGCAGGGCGTCGTGAAGAAGGACATGATCATCACGCGCGAGGAGTTCTACGGCGCGTGGGACGGCGAGAGCTCGATCGGCGACTACAAGGCGTCGATCCCCGCGGGGCCCGGCTCGCTCAAGGGTGAGGCCTCGCTGTTCAACACCGAGACCGGCTGCACCATGCGGTACACCACCGTGGTGAAGGTCTTCGTGCCCTTCGTCGGCACCAAGCTCGAGCAGCTCATCCTCATCAACCTCGTGGACCTGTTCCGCGCCGAGGCCGAGTACCTCAAGTACTGGGTCGACAAGAACCACTGACCGCTGTGCCCTCGCCCGAGGGCCGCATCACCCGCGGCACCACCGGCCTGAACCGGCTGCGGCGCAGCGACCGCTGGTCGGTGCACTCGCCGCTCGTGGCCGCGGCGTTGGGCGGGCCGTCGCCGCTCGCCGTCGACGTGGGCTACGGCGCGCGCCCGAACACCACCCTCGAGTGGGCCTCCTGGCTGCGGCGCGTGTCGCCGACGGTGCGCGTGACGGGCCTGGAGATCGATCCCGACCGCGTGGTCCCCGGCCGCGACGGCGTGGAGTTCGCCCGCGGCGGCTTCGAGCTCGCGGGCCTGCGCCCGAACCTGGTGCGCGCCTTCAACGTGTTGCGGCAGTACGACGAATCCGAGGTGGCCGACGCCTGGGCGATGGTCACCTCGCGCCTCGCGACCGGCGGGGTCTTCGTCGAGGGGACGTGCGACGAGCTGGGCCGACGGTGCTGCTGGCTCACCCTCGACGCCTCCGGCCCGCGGACGCTCACGCTGGCCTGGCACCCCGGGTACACCGACCGTCCGTCGGACCTGGCCGAGCGGCTGCCGAAGGCGCTGATCCACCACAACGTGCCGGGCGAGCGGATCCACACCCTGCTCGCGCTGGCGGATCGCTGCTGGGACGAGGCCGCCGGTTACGCGCCCTACGGCAACCGGATCCGCTGGCGCGCGGCGGCCGCCGCGCTCGCCGCCCGCACCGATGGCGCGGCCCGCCCGCCCCGTCGCCCGGTCCGCGACAACCTGCTCACGGTCGACTGGTCGTTCGTCGCGCCGTAGCGGCTCACGATGTCGACGTCCGCGGCATCGGAGGCGTTCTCACGCACGCGCGTCGCCGTAGAAGTCGACATCGTGAGGCAGGAGCAGCTCGTCTCGGCGCGGCGTCCCGTATCGAGCGCGAGTCAGTAGTGTGGTGCGCATGACATCGCTGACCGTCGCGCTGGCGCAGATCGAGGCCACGACCGACCCGGCGGCCAACGCCGCGCTGGTCGAGGACGGTCTGCGGCGCGCCGCGGAGACGGGGGCGGCCCTCGCCGTCTTCCCCGAGGCCACGATGTGCCGGTTCGGGGTGCCCCTCGGGCCGGTCGCCGAGCCGCTCGACGGGCCGTGGGCGACGCGCGTCGCCGAGGCCGCGCGGGCGACGGGCGTGCACGTCGTCGCGGGCATGTTCACCCCCGCCGCCGACGGTCGCGTCCGCAACACACTGCTCTCCGTCGCTCCCGACGGCACCCGCACCGCCTACGACAAGATCCACCTCTTCGACGCCTTCGGCTTCGCCGAGTCGCGCACCGTCGAGCCGGGCGATCACGCGGTGCTGATCGACGTCGCCGGGGTCACCGTGGGACTGAGCACCTGCTACGACCTGCGCTTCCCCGCCCTGTACCAGGGGCTCGCCGACGCCGGGGCGCAGGTCATCGTCGCGCCCGCCTCGTGGGGCGACGGCCCCGGCAAGCTCGACGCCTTCACCACGCTCGCCCGCGCGCGGGCGCTCGACTCGACCACCTACGTCGTCGCCGTCGACCAGGCGCGGCCGTCCGACCCGGAGCCCGGCACCGCGCCGCGCGGGGTGGGCGGCTCGCTCGCCGTCGGGCCCGACGGTGCCGTGCTCGCCTCCGCCGGCGACGGGCCGGAACAGATCGTCGTCGACCTGCCGCTCGCGCGCGTCGACGAGGTGCGGGCCGCGCTGCCCGTGCTCGCCAACCGCAGGGACTTCACCGTCGCCACCCAGGGATGAGGAACAATCTAACGCCGATGGACACGAACCCGAACGCCCCGCAGAACCCCGGCCCCCCGAACGGCCCGCAGGATCCGAACCTGACCCGGCCGATGGCCCCCGCCGACCGGCAGCAGCAGGCACCGCAGCAGCAGCCCCAGCAGCCGCCGGCGCAGCAGCCCCAGGCACCGCAGGGCCCCGGCCCGCAGGACGGCCTGACCCGCCCGATCGAGTCCGCGGCGCGGCCCTCGGGTGCGCACGCGCGCCAGGAGCCGGGCCAGCAGCCGCCCGTGCCGCCGGTGCCGCCCACCCAGATCCCGCCCGGCGGACCGTCGGGCCAGGGCGGACCCGCCAAGCCCGCCAAGCAGCGCTCCACCGGCAAGCTCATCGGCCTGGCGGCCGCGGGCCTGGTGGCGGTGCTCGTGATCGTGCTCGTCGGCTCCGAGCTGTACATCCGCAACCACGTGCAGAACTGCCTCGCGGACAACATCAAGAAGGGTACGAGCGCCAACGACGTCAAGGTCAGCTTCGAGAAGACGCCGATGCTGATCCAGAACGCGAGCGGCAAGATCCCGTCGATCGACATCCAGGTCGACGGCATGCAGGGCACCGCCGGGCTCAACGCGCACCTCCTGCTCAAGGGCGTCGAGCCGAGCGGCGACAACAAGATCGACGACGCGACCATCCTCGGCACCTTCACCGCCGACGGCATCAAGAACAAGGTCGTCAGCTCGCAGGTCATCTCGGACCCGAAGGTCACGCTGAACACCGCCGCGAACCAGATCGAGATCAGTGGCACCGCCGTGATCCTGCCGGTCACCGTGAACCTCAAGCCCACCATCAAGGACAACAAGGTGGTGCTCACGGCGAGCAAGGCGTCGGTCTTCGGCATCGGCGTCCCGGACGACCTGGCGCAGCAGCTGATCACCGCCGTCGCCGACATCCCGACCCCGAAGGGCCTCACCGCCAGCGACCTGAAGATGACCGACGAGGGCATCTCGCTGCGCTACTCGGGCCAGAACGTCCTGCCGAAGGACATCGAGAGCGGCTCCGACGTCGGCGCCACGAACTGCTCGGTCGTCTAACGACGATGGCCATGGACGCCCCGGTCGGCCAGGTGGTGCACGTCGTGCGTGAGTTCAGCGCGGATCCACCTGCCGCACTGGGGCTGCCGACCCGGCTGACCGCGGCCGCGAAGGCGATCCTCGGCGCCGGGCTGGCGCTCGCCACCCTCGGCGTCGCCGTCCTCGTGTACCAGCTCTGGGCGGCCGACGATCCGCCCGGCCTCTGGTTCCAGCTCCTGTTCACCGCCTTCCCCGGCCTCGTCCTGGTCGGGTTCTGGTTCGGTTACCTCGCCTCCTTCGGGGACGCGGCGAAGGAACGGGACGTCGAGCGGCGGTGGGCCGACCTGCGCGGCACCGCCCGGCTCGGCCACGGCACCGTCGACGACCGGCGCGTGCGCACCTCGGACACCGGGGGCGTCACCGCGTTCGTCCTCGAGATCGTCGGCGACGGTGCGCCCTTCTCCGCGCAGTGGCGGTCGACCGGCGAGGAGCTGCTCCAGCCCCAGGTCCCGGGCGTCGGCTCGCCGGTGCGGGTCTGGCGCACCACGCCCGACGGTCCGCTGCTGGCCGAGGTCCTCGACCCGACGGTGGTGCGGCCGTGAGGGCGCCGCGGCCGGACCTGAAGCTGCGGGTGCGCTGGGCGGTGCTGCACGGGCTGCCGCGCTACGCGCTGCCCCGCCGCGCGGCCCGCGGCGACACCATGGCGGAGATGCTCCTCGGCTACAGCGGCGCGCCCGGCGGCCAGTACGAGCGGCTCGACCGGATCCGCGAGCAGGGCCGGATCATCGGCACCGAGGCCGGCGCGGCGACGGCGGATCACGCGCTGTGCCAGGCCGTGCTGCGCGACCCGCGGTTCGCGACCATCCAGCCGAAGGACTTCGGCTTCCCGCGGCCGCTGATCCCCGTCCTCGAGCGGTCCGACCCGCACCTGCCCAACCCCGTCGAGCCACCGTCGATGCTGGTGACCGAGCCCCCGGCGCACACCGCGTACCGGCACCCCATCGCGCGGACCTTCACCCCCAAGGCGATCGCCACGCTGACCGACCGCGCGCGGACGGTCAGCGAGGAACTCCTCGACGAGCTCGCCGCGGCGCCCCGCCCCGACCTGGTCACGGGCTACGCCGCGCGGCTGCCCGTCACGATGATCGGGCGGCTGCTGGGGCTGCCCGAGGCCGACGACGAGTACATGCTCGAGTGGGGCGAGGCCGCCGCGCCGCTGCTGGACCCGGGCCTCGACTGGCCCGTCTACCGGCGCGCCCAGCACGCGCTGCGCGGCCTCGACGAGTACCTCACCGCGCACTTCGCGCGGGTTCGCGCGAACCCCGCCGCGGACGATCCCTTCGCACTCCTCGCAGCCTCCGGCGAGCTCACCGATCACGAGCTGGTGACGAACGCGGCGCTACTCATCGGCGCGGGCTTCGAGACCACGGTGAACCTCATCGGCAACGGCGTCGTCGCGCTGCTGGAACACCCCGCGCAGCTGGAGCGACTGCGCGCCGAGCCCGAGCTGTGGCCGAACGCCGTCGAGGAGATCCTGCGCTACTCCAGCCCCGTCCAGCGCACCGCCCGCGTCGCGCGGGAGGCCGGCGAGATCGAGGGCTTCGCCTTCGCCGAGGGCACCGTCGTCTCGCTGCTGCTGGCGGGCGCGAACCGCGACCCCGCCGTCTTCGACCGGCCGCACGAGTTCGACGTCGCGCGGCCCGAGGCCAAGAAGAACGTCGCCTTCGGCTACGGCATCCACGCCTGCATCGGCGCGGCGCTGGCCCGGATGGAGGGCGTCGTCGCCCTGTCCGCACTGTTCGAGCGGTATCCGGGCCTCGCGCTCGACGGGCCCGGCACGCACCGCGGGCTCTCCACGCTGTACGGCTGGGCCTCGCTGCCCGCGAAGCTCGCCTGAGCCCGACGGGGCCGGGCGGCACCGTCGGGCAGGCGGACCGAGCGCTACTCGGGGAAGCCGGCGAGCACCGCGCGGCTGCCGGAGAGGCCGAGGCGGTTGGCGCCGGCGTCGATCATCTCCTGCGCGGCCTCGGCGGAGCGGATGCCGCCCGAGGCCTTGACGCCCACGTCGGGCCCGACGGCCGCGCGCATGAGCGCCACCGCCTCCGCGGACGCGCCGCCCGACGGGTGGAAGCCGGTGGAGGTCTTGACGAAGGTCGCGCCGCCCTTGACGGACCGCTTGCACACCTCGGCGAGCAGGTCGGCGTCGCCGAACTCGAGCAGCGCCGCGGACTCGACGATCACCTTGAGCACGGGGTCGGCGCCGATGGCCTCACGGACGGTCAGCACATCGGAGAAGACGCGGTCCAGCTCGCCGGCCAGCGCGAGCCCGACGTCGATCACCATGTCGACCTCGTGCGCGCCCTCCTCGATCGCCATCCGCGCCTCGGCGGCCTTGATCAGGGTGTGGTGCTTGCCGGAGGGGAAGCCCGCGACGACGCAGACCTTGGGCGCGCGGCGATCCGCCTCGTGCGCGTCGATCGCGGCGCGCAACGGCAGCATCGACGGGGAGAGGCAGACGGCGTAGACGCCCAGGTCCAGCCCCTCCGCATAGGCCGCGGCGGCGGCGGCCTCCGTGGCCTCGGGCTTGAGCAGCGTGTGATCGACGAGGGCGGCGACTTCGGAGCGTGTGAGCACGTCTGAGACGATACCGGGCGTGACCCGCGATACACGCTATGTGCTCACGCTCGGCTGCCCGGACACCACCGGCATCGTCGCGCGCATCTCGACCTTCCTCGCCGACGTGGGCGGGTGGATCGTCGAGGCGGGGTACCACTCCGACGCCGACTCCGGCTGGTTCTTCACCCGTCAGGCCGTGCGCGCGGACAGCGTCGCGATCCCGCTCGACGAGCTGCGGGCGCGGTTCGAGGCCGAGGTCGTCGCCGAGCTCGGCCCCGAGACCGAGTGGCGGCTGACGTCCAGCGCCGAGCCCAAGGACATCGTCGTGCTGGTCAGCAAGGAGGGGCACTGCCTGCACGACCTCGTCGGCCGGGTGGCGACGGGCGAGCTCAACGCGCGGATCGCCGCGGTGATCGGCAACCACGAGGACCTGCGCGACTTCGTGGAGCGCCTCGACATCCCCTTCCACCACGTGCCCTTCCCCGGCGCGGGCGAGGACAAGTCGGCGGCCTTCGCCCGCGTCGCGGAACTCACCGACGCGCTGAACCCCGACGCGGTGGTGCTGGCGCGGTTCATGCAGGTGCTGCCGCCGGAGCTGTGCGAGGCGTGGGCCGGGCGGGCGATCAACATCCACCACAGCTTCCTGCCGAGCTTCATCGGCGCGCGGCCGTACCACCAAGCCTTCGCGCGCGGTGTGAAGCTGATCGGCGCGACCTGCCACTACGTGACGGCGGACCTCGACGCGGGCCCGATCATCGAGCAGGACGTCGCGCGCGTCGACCACGCCGACGCCGCGGCCGACATGGTGCTCCGCGGCCGCGACATCGAGAAGGTCGTGCTGGCCCGCGGCCTGCGCTGGCACTTGGAGAACCGCGTGCTGGTGCACGGCCGCAAGACCGTCGTCTTCTCCTGACCCGCTCCCCGCGATTGAACGATGTTTTGGAGAGTCCGACCTGCGGTTTTCCTCTCCAGAACGTCGTTCAATTCCAGACGGGGTGCTACTTTCCGACGGGGTGCTACTCCGGCGCCCCGGAGGCGACGGGGCGACCGTCGAGGATGGAGTCCAGGAGGGCGTTGAACTTCTCCGGCTGCTCCAGCGGCAGCATGTGGCCGGAGTCGCGGATCACGGCGAAGCGGTCCAGCTTCCCGGCGACGCGGAGCTCGCCGGCGATGATGTCGGCGTCCGCGGGCGGGGTGAGGTGGTCGAACTGGCCGACCGCGACCGACGTGGGGATCGTGATCTTGCGCAGGCCGGCGGTGACGTCGACGTTCGCGAGCACGTGGCCCCACTCGGCGCGCACGTCCGACGGGCAGGAGGCGACCATGTCCTCGGTGTACTTGACCGCGCCGTAGGAGGCGTAGCCGCACAGCGCCGTGTAGCGGATCACGGCCGTGTGCGCGCGGTTGTGCCGCACCTTGACGTTGGCTCCGAGGACCCCGTCGCCGACCTTCTGGGTGAGCCGCGGCGCGACGCGCGGGAGCGCGGCGAGCGGCGTGGCGCCGGCGAACCCGGCGACGGCGTCGCGAGCGTAGGTGGAGGCGAGCACCGCGTGGTGGGCGCGCTCGGCGACCTCGTCGGTGTACTTGTCGGCCCAGGCCATGATGGTGATCGCGCCCATGCTGTGCCCGACGAGCAGCGCCTTCTTGCCCGCCGGCACGTGGGCGGCGAGGACGGCGTGCAGGTCGTCGGCGAGGACGCCGGCGGAGAACGCGAAGGCCCCCGCCTCGGACTCGCCGTGGCCGCGCTGGTCGTAGGCCACGACACGGTAGCCGCGGCTGACGAGGTGCTCGACCTGCCGCGGGAAGTTGGCCAGGTTGCAGGTCCAGCCGTGGATGAGCACGGCGATCGGACCGTCGGCCGGGCCCCACACCCTGGTGTGCAGGCGGGTGCCGTCGCCGGAGACGACGACGCCGTCCTCGTGCGCGCCGTCGTAGTCGTCGATCAGCTTGGCGTTCGCCGGCTCCGCCGGGGACGACAGCGCGTAGGCGGCGACGCTCGCGGCGATGGCGGCGGCACCGGCGCCGAGGGCGCCCGCGGCGCCGACGACGAGCTTCCTGGAGATCTTCATGCGAGCAACCTTACTAACTAATACTCAATAGCGCGGGCGGCGGATCTCGTCGAGCTTGGGCTTCACGTCGAGGAGGTAGACCAGGATGCCGACCGCGCCGATCACCGTGCCCATGTAGTTCAGGCCCGCCAGCACGAGCAGCAGGCTCGCGACCAGCGTGATCACCCAGTAGTTCTTCTGCCACTTCCCCGCGGCCGTGAAGGCGTCGGCGGGAGCGCGCAGGGCGTGGATGAGGCAGAAGGCGCCCGTCGCGAGCAGCGCGACCGTGATCACGAGCGACGCGAGCAGGCTGAGGGTGCCGAATCCGTAGAGGAGGACGTCCATGACACCAGCCTAAAGGTCGGGCGCCCGGCGGCCCGTCCGCCGGGGGGCCGGGGGGGGGCTGTGCCTTTCGCGGCATACACG